>JAOZPF010000008.1:10570-15970 GCA_029932895.1 Anaerolineae bacterium
GGATAGGTGTGTTTGTTTGCCATTGTGGGATCAACATCGCTGCCACAGTCGATGTGAAAAAGGTGGCGGCCGAGATCGGCGAGGAACCCGATGTGGTCTTTGCCACGGACTACAAGTACATGTGCTCCGACCCGGGCCAGCAATTGATCAAGGACTCGATCGCCGAGCACAACTTGGATGGGGTCGTCGTCGCTGCCTGTTCACCGGCAATGCACGAAAAGACGTTCCGCAGGGCGGTGGAGGCGGCCGGGATGAACCCCTATCGCTTTGAGAGCGCCAACATCCGCGAGCAATGCTCCTGGGTCCACGACCGGGAGCCGGAAAAGGCGACGGCCAAATCTATCGAGATCGTGCGTACGCTGGTGGAAAAAGTGCGGCACGACGAGGAACTGAGCCCGTTCCGCCTGCCCCTCGTCCGTCGCGCTCTAGTCATTGGCGGTGGGGTCGCCGGGATGGAGGCGGCGCTGACCATCGCTAACTCTGGTTACCCGGTGGTGCTGGTGGAACGGGAGGATCACCTGGGCGGCAAGATGGCTCGCCTTTCGGGCACCTACCTGAATTTCGAGGCGGCACCGGACCTCTTGCAGCGGATGGTGGAGCGGGTCCTGGCCCACCCCAATATCGAGGTGCGGCTCTCTACCCAGGTGACCGAGCTCGAGGGGTATGTGGGGAACTTTTGGGCCAAGTTCTCGGATGTGGAGGAATCTCAGCCCACGGCGGTGGGGGCGGTAGTGATGGCTACCGGCTGGGACCCATACCCGCTGCGGCGGTTGCCGGAGTACGGCGGTGGCGCGGTGGAGGACGTAGTCGATGGCCTCACCTTTGAGGGGATGCTCAAAGAAGGGGGCGAGCTGCACCGTCCCTCCGATGGCCGTGTGCCGCGAGAGGTGGTTTTTGTCCAATGCGCCGGCTCCCGCGACCCGGAGCACGGGGTCTCTTATTGTTCCAAGGTCTGTTGCATGTACGTCCCCAAGCAGGCGATGATGTTCAAAGAGCGGGTGCCGGACGGGCAGGCTTATGTCTTTTACATCGACATCCGCTCCGCCGGTAAGGGATACGACGAGTATGTCCAGGAGGCGATGGAGAAACACGAGGTTCTCTATCTGCGGGGCAAGGTGAGCAGAATCTTTCGCCGTGGGGACCGCGTGGTGGTGTGGGGGGCCGATACGTTGATCGGCCGCCCTATCGAGGTGGAGGCCGACCTGGTGGTGCTGGCGACACCGATGCTGCCCAGCCGAGAAGCCGTATCGCTTGCCCAGACGGTGCACATCGGGACTGATGCCTACGGCTTTTACGACGAGGCACATCCCAAACTGCGGCCGGTGGAGAGCCTGACGGCGGGGATATTCTTGGCTGGCGTCGGGCAGGGGCCCAAGGACATCCCCGAAGCGGTGGCGCAGGCTGGCGGCGCGGCAGCCAAGGTGCTGCAACTCTTTAGCCAGGACGTGATGGTCCAGGAGCCGACAGTAGCCTACGTCATCGAGGAGCTCTGCGCTGCCTGCGGGGCCTGTGTGGCGGTCTGCCCCTATGGGGCCAGGGAGATCAATCCCGTGTTGCAGGTCGCCACAGTGAATGCCGCTCTGTGCCAAACCTGTGGAGCCTGCGTAGTGGCCTGTCCCAACAAGGCCAGTCGCATCCATAACTGGGAGCCAGAGCAGGTGCTGGCAATGGCGGATGTTCTGGGATAATCCGTAGCACTTTACGAGGAGGTTGGAATGGCAGATATCTGGGATCAAGTGGTACGCTATCGGAAGGTCAAGACGCTCGCTGATGGCTCACGCTTGTTGCTGCGCCCGCTGCAAGAGCAGGACAAGGAGGCTCTGCTGGCCCTGTTCGCCCGAGCATCGGCGCAGGACCTGGAGTCGTTCCGCAGCGATGCGGCCGACCCGGAGGTGGTGGCGCATTGGGTAGACCATTTGGACTATCGGCGTGTGTTCCCGCTAGTGACGTTCCTGGGCGAGCAACTGGTGGGCGAGGCCATGCTCCACTTTGGCGAACACTATCATCGCCACCTGGCGTGGGTGCGTATCTTTCTGGATCGCGATTATCGGCGGCGAGGCATCGGCACGTTGATGATGCAGAGCTTGATCGAGGTCGCCCGCCGCGTTGGCCTGCAACAGTTGTACGGTGAGATCGTCACCACTCAGCCCCAGGTGATCCAGGGGTTCCTCGATATGGGTTTTGAGCACGAGGTTATCCTGCGGGATTATTTCATCACCAGCACTGGCGAGACGCTTGATATGGCGATCCTGGTGCTGCGGCTGGTGGATTATTCGGGAGCGTTCTAGGCCGGTGACGGGTGCCTGGGCGACCGAACGGTCTCCTTCCACCAGGTACTTGCCCCTTGACACAAGGAGGTACTGATGGCGATTGCCGTTGAGCCTGGCCTGACGTTTGCTCAGTCGGTCCAGGAGCGGAGCGGGGTGCCGATCTCGCGTTGTTACTTTTGTCAGAAATGCACTGCCGGCTGCCCGGTGGCCTTTGCAATGGACTATCAACCGGCCCAGGTGCTGCGCCTCATCCAGTTGGGACAGGAGGAGGCGGTGTTGGGAAGCTCTGCTATCTGGACCTGCGTGGGCTGCGAGATATGTGGCACCCGTTGCCCCAACGAGATTCGACTGGCTCCGATGTTCGATACGCTACGGTATATGGCCCTGGAGAAGGAGTACAAGCCAGAGCCGGCGGTCTACTGGCTCCACCGCTCTTTCCTCGACAGCATTCGCCTCTGGGGACGGGTGCACGAGATGAGCATGTTGGCCCAGTACAAGTTGCACAACCCGCTTGGGGCTGATTTCGCCGCCGATATGAAGGTGGCGCTGTACCTCTTTTTCAAGGGCAAGATCCTCCATCTGCCCGAACGCATACGAGGGCTGGCTGTGATCCGCCGGTTGTATGAGCGGGCCGGACATCACAGGGCGGCGGAGGTAGAGTCGTGAAGGTTAGCTATTTTTCTGGATTCACGGCCGAGACGACGGCGCTTGAGTACGGTCTGTCCACCGCGGCGGTGTGCAAGGTGCTGGGCATCGAGCTGGTTGAGATCGAGGACTGGAATTGCTGTGGGGCCTCCTCGGCCCACAGCCTGGACCACGAGCTTTCCTACGTCCTTCCCGCGCGGAATGTGGCCCTGGCCCAAGAGGGCGGGCTGGATATCGTGACCTCCTGCCCGGCCTGTTACCAGCACACGCTCACGGCGGACCTGCGCCTGCGCGAAGACGAGACGTGGCGCAAGGAAATGGAGGAGACCCTCGATTTCTCCTACACCGGAGAGGGGCGTACCCGCCACCTGCTGGAGATCATCACCGAGCCCGAGATACTGGAGACGGTGCGCCAGCGGGTGACTCGTCCGCTGACAGGCCTCAAGGTATCCTCCTACTATGGCTGCGTGCTGGTCCGTCCGCCCGCGATCACTGGCTGGGACGACCCGGAACACCCGATGCGGATGGACAAGCTGATGGAGGTTCTTGGGGCAGAGGTGGTCGATTGGTCCTACAAGGTAGATTGTTGTGGGGCAAGTATGGCCCTGAGCCGGGCCGACATCGTGCTCAAGCTCTCCTCCCGTATCGGCGAGGGGGCTATCGAGGCCGGGGCGGACATTGTGACGTGCGCCTGTGGCATCTGCCAGATCAATCTCGATACCCGTCAGACGGCGGAGAAAAAGGTCCCGGCTGTCTATTTCACCGAGTTGATGGGCCTGGCCTTTGGCCTGCCAGAGGCAGGCAAATGGTTGGGCAAGCACGCAATAGACCCCCGCCCGGTGCTGCGGGAGCGGGGGCTTTGGGCGTGAATCGTAGTGCGTTCTGAGGGGATGTATGCCGAATAACAACAGCTCCCAGCGAAGCAATGCGGTCCTGGTGGTCGGCGGTGGGATCGGCGGGATGCAGTCGGCACTGCTGCTGGCAGATGCCGGACACAAGGTCTATCTGCTGGACACCGGCCCCGGTATTGGTGGCTCAATGCACCTGCTTGACCGCACCTTTCCCACCGATTCCTGTGGTCTATGCCACATGATTCCTGGGCGGGCAGCTTATTGCCCCACCATCGAGAGTGACCTGCACCCCAATATAGAGATCCTGCCCTACTCCGAGGTGGTGGGGTTGGAGGGGGAGCCGGGCGCGTTCACAGCGCGGGTGCGGCACAAGCCACGTTACGTCTCGGTGGAACGGTGTATCGATTGTGGCCTCTGCGCTCAGGTCTGTCCCGTGGAACGGCCCAGTCAGTACGAAGGGGACTTGCATCGGGAGAAGGCCATTTATCGCCCGCCGTTGCGGGCCGTTCCTGCTGCCTATGTCGTCGACATGGAGTATTGCACTCGCTGTGGCAGGTGCGTGGAGGCTTGTCCTACCGGGGCGATCGACCTGGAGATGACCTCGTCTGTGAGTGAGGTGGAGGTCGGAGCGGTGATCCTCACGCCGGGCTTTGAACCCTTTGATGCCCGGCTGAAGGGTGAGTTTGGCTTTGGCGTCTACGACAACGTCCTCACCAGTGTCCAGTTCGAGCGGATGGTCAGCTTTGCCGGTTCTACCTCTGCCCACATCCGCCGCCCCTCCGACGGCCGGCTGCCGGGCCGCATCGCCTTCATTCAGTGCGTTGGCTCCCGCGACGTCTCTATCAACCGTGGCTACTGCTCCTCGGTCTGTTGTATGCACACTGCCAAGCAGGTCAAGGTCGCCAAGGAGCTGGAACCCGACCTGGATATCACTGTTTTTTACATGGACATCAGGACGTATGGCAAGGACTTTGAGGCCTACTTTGACGCCGTGGAGGCTTTGCCGGGAGTGACCTACCGGCGCAGCATGGTCTCTTTTGTTCACCAGCGTCAGCAGAGTCGGGACCTCCTGGTGGGGTACGTGGCTGAGGATGGGAGTGTGCGCGAGGACCCATTCGACATGGTTGTGCTGGTGGTGGGTTTTGGCTCCCCCGTGGGTGCGCAGGAATTGGGCCGGGACCTGGGGGTGGAGCTGAACCAGTATGGGTTTGGCGTCACGGACCCCTTTGCGCCGGTCCTGGCCTCACGTCCCGGTGTTTTCGTAGCCGGAGCTTTTCGCGAGCCCAAAGACATCCCGGAGACGGTGGTGGAGGCGTCCGCTGCCGCCGCCGACGCAGCGCGTCTCCTGCGAGCGGGAACCAGGCCGGAGGTGGCGCTGGCGGAAGCGGAGGCGGAGGAGCGGGATGTATCCCTGGAGTGGCCGCGGGTTGGTGTCTTTCTCTATGATTGCGAGGGCCAGTTGGCGGAGGCGATGGACCTGGAATCGGTGGCGGCCCACGCCCGCTCGCTGCACGACGTGGCCCTGGTGGATACGGTGGACGGCGGCTTTGGGCGCAGTGGGCTGGACTTGATCGCCCAGGCGGTGAGAGAGGCGGAGCTGAACCGCGTCGTTGTGGCTGGCTGTGCCGACACAC
>JAOZPF010000008.1:15980-23455 GCA_029932895.1 Anaerolineae bacterium
GGCTTGATCCCAACCTGCTCGAGCTGGTCAACCTGCGGGGCGAGGTGGGGTGGGGGCGCGACGGGAACGGACGCGGCGCGACTGCCGAGGCAAAGCAGTTGGTGGAGATGGGAGTGGCTGGGGTGACCCGCCGCAAACCCTTCCAGTTGCCGGCAGAGCCGCTTGGCCAACGGGTGCTGGTGATCGGCGGAGGGCTGGCTGGGATGACGGCCGCCTTGAGCCTGGCCGAGATGGGCCACCCGGTCGATCTGGTCGAACGGTCGGATGAACTGGGCGGCCAATTGCGCCACCTGCACATCATCCTGGGCGGGGGCGACCCGCAGGCGGCGCTGACGTCGCTCCTGGAGCGCGTGAGCGGCGAACCTCGCATCAGGGTCAGGTTGCAGACGGAGGTCGGCCCGGTCGCGGGCCGGCTGGGGCAGTTCAAGGCCACTTTGCTCCCCGCCGCAGGGGAGCCGGAGGAGGCGGAGTACGGCGCGATCATCGTCGCCACCGGCGGGCAGGAGGTCACGCCGACCGAGTACCTCTATGGGCAGGACCGGAGGGTAGTCACCCAGCGACAGCTAGAAGAGATGCTGGCCGAGGGCAAAGAGGTCCCCGCGGATGTCGTGATGATCCAGTGCGTCGGCTCCCGTGAGCCGGAGCGGCCTTATTGCAGCCGCATCTGCTGTACCAAGGCGGTGGTCAACGCGTTGGCGCTCAAGGAGCGTGCCCCGGATACCAACGTCTTTGTCCTCTACCGTGAGATGCGTACCTATGGCTTCCGGGAGGACGCCTACCGGGAGGCGCGGGAGAAGGGTGTAGTGTTCATCCGGTACGAGTTGGAACACAAACCGCGGGTTTCAGGCGGGGAACCTGAAACCCCTCTGGAAGTAGCCGTCCGAGAGCCAATCACCGGGCAGGAGGTGGTGTTGCCGGCTGGTATGGTCGTGCTGAGTGTGGGCATTGAGCCGAACGACAACCGCGCTCTGGCCGAAACGCTGGGGGTGGAGCTGGACGCATACGGCTTTTTCCGGGAGGAGCATCCCAAGATGCGGCCGCTTGACCTGCACCAGCGGGGTATCTTTGTCTGCGGGTTGGCCCACTCGCCGCGGGCGGCTGACGAGACCATCACGATGGCCGAGGGCGCGGCGATGCGGGCGGCGGCCCTCCTGGCGCAAAAACAGGTCCAGGCGCCGCGCACCGTGGCTCAGGTCAATATCCGCATCTGCTCCGCCTGTGGCCTCTGTGTCAAGGCCTGCCCCTACGGGGCGCGGGTGCTCGAACCGGGCGGCGCTTATGCCGAGGTGCTGGAGACGGTCTGCCAGGGCTGCGGGGTCTGCGTGGCTGTCTGCCCCAACGGCGCTAGCAGCCAGATAGGATTCGCGCTCAACCGGGTTTATGATATGTTGGATGCTGTCGCGACAGGCTGAGAGGTGAACGGATGAGTTCCGACAAGCCAGCGGCGTTGGTCATTGGAGCGGGCATAGCCGGTATCCAGGCCGCGCTGGACATTGCGGATGCAGGGTTTCAGGTATATCTGGTCGAACGAGAGCCGAGCGTTGGCGGGCGGATGTCCCAGTTGGACAAGACCTTTCCCACGCTGGACTGTTCATCCTGTATCCTCACTCCCAAGATGGTTGACGTGGGGCAGCATCCGCGCATCGAGTTGATGACCTATTCCGAGGTGGAGCAGGTCGAGGGTGAGGCCGGGGCCTTTCACGTCACGGTGCGCAAAAAGCCGCGCTATGTGATCGAGGATCGCTGCCGGGGCTGCGGGGACTGCGCCGAAGCCTGTCGCATGCACGGGCGGGTGATAGACACCTTCAATCAGGGGCTGAACAAGCGGGCCGCGCCCTATGTTCCCTTCCCCCAGGCTGTGCCGCTGATCTATACCATTGACCCCACCGCCTGCCTCTACCTGACGCTGGGGCACTGCGGCAAGACCTTCAAGTGCAAGGACGCCTGTCCCTCTGACGCCATAGACTTTGAGCAGCAGGCGCAGTTGATCGACTTGGAGGTGGCGACGGTCATTGTCGCTACCGGGTTCGACCTGATAGACCCGCACGTCAAGCCGGAATTTGGCTATGGCGTCTATCCTAACGTCATGACCGGCCTCGAGTTCGAACGGCTCTCCTCGGCCTCGGGTCCCACGGCGGGCAAGATTCTGCTCGACGGCAAGGAGCCGCAGGAAGTGGTCTTTATCCACTGCGTCGGCTCCCGCGACCCGCATTCCGGCGTGCCCTATTGCTCCCGCATCTGCTGTATGTACACCGCCAAGCACGCCCACTTGGTGCGGGACAGGCTGCCCAACGCCCGCATCACCGTCTTTTACATTGACATGCGCGCTTTCGGCAAAGGGTACGAAGAGTTCTACGACCGGGTCAAGCGGGAGCGGGTGATTTACCGCCGTGGCGAGCCGTCCGAGGTGTTCAAGCGCGGGGACAAGCTGGTCGTTCGCGCCGAAGACACGCTCTTGCAGCGCACGGTGGAGGTAGAGACCGACCTGGTCGTGCTGGCGACGGCGGTCGTACCACGGGCAGATGCAGGAGATGTAGCCGGTCTCTTGGGGCTGGAGCGCTCACCCGACGGCTTTTTCCAGGAAGCACATCCCAAGCACCGGCCCGTGGATAGCAACCGTGAAGGGGTATTTTTGGCCGGTTGCTGTCAGGGACCCAAAGACATTCCCGATACCGTTGCCCAGGCCAAAGCGGCGGCGGCGTCCGCGATGGTGATTCTGGCGGACGCGGCCCGCGCCGGTGCGTGATGGCGGTATCAGCAGGAGGCATAGATGCAGGTGGACATCCAGGAACTGGCAAAGGGCCTTGGCCTCGGCCTTGACATCCTCGGCTGTATCCAATGCGGCAAGTGTACCGGCGGTTGTCCTGTCTCGCTGACCACGGCTCTCAACGTTCGCCTTCTGGTCTATGAGGCGTTGGTTGACGAAATGCCCGACCCGAAGGGGATGGAAGAGCTGTGGGATTGCACGTCCTGCTTTACCTGCGTGGAGCGCTGCCCCAAGGACGTGCGCCCGGCAGAGATAATCCTCAGCCTGCGCAGTCAGTTGGTCGAAAGCGGGCGCATCCCCGCCCCCATCGGCGACGCGCTGATGGGCATCTTTCGCCAGGGCAACCCGCTGGGGCTGGCGCGAGAGGACCGGGCGGCATGGACCGAGGGCCTGGACATCAAGTCTGCTCGAGATGGATGTGAGCTGCTCTGGTTCGTGGGCTGCATTCCCTCCTACGACGTCCGGGCGCAGGCGGTAGCGCAGGCAGCGGCGCGGGTTTTCAAGGCCGCCGGTTTGGATTTTGGCATCCTGGGCACAGAGGAGACCTGTTGCGGGAACGAGGTGCGCCGCGTTGGGGAGATGGGCCTCTTTGAGATGCTGGTCGAGGAAGGCAAGGCGCTCCTGGAGGGTCTCGGTATACCGCGCATGGTGACCACATCGCCGCATTGTTACAATACCTTCAAGAACGAGTATGGGCTGGAGGGCATCGAGGTCATGCACTATACCCAACTCCTGGCCCCGCTGATTGAGGAAGGCAAACTGACCTTTTCGGGCCGGGTGGAAAAGACGGTCACCTATCACGACCCATGTTTTCTGGGCAAGCAGAACAAGATCTTTGATCAACCGCGCGCCATTCTCCAGGCCATCCCCGGCGTCAAGTTCGTCGAGATGGATCGCATCAGGGAACGGAGCCTGTGCTGTGAGGGCGGCGGTGGGCGGATGTGGTTCGAGGGGACGAACACAGAGGAGCGTTTGGCTTTCCTCCGCGTGCACGAGGCCGCCGATACCGGAGCTGATGTCCTGGCGGTGGCCTGTCCTTTCTGCATGGCAATGCTGGAGGATGCGGTCAAGGTGCAGGGGTTGGAGGAGCAATTGAAGGTGATGGATATTCTAGAGTTGGTGGCGGAGGCACTGTGATGACCTCAGACCAAGGACATGAGACATAGGACCTGTTATGGAACCAAAACCTCGAATCGGCGTCTATATCTGTCACTGTGGCACCAATATAGCTTCAACGGTTGATGTGGAGGCGGTGACAGAGTTTGCCAAGATGCAGCCGGGAGTGGTGATCGCCCGTCACTATACCTATATGTGCTCCGAGCCGGGACAGACGCTGATCAAAGAGGACGCCCGCGAGTTGGGTCTCAACCGCGTCGTCGTTGCCTCCTGCTCGCCCCGTATGCACGAGCTGACCTTTCGTGCCGCCTCGCAAGAGGGTGGAGTCAACCCCTACCGCTTCGAGATGGCCAACATCCGCGAGCAGTGTTCCTGGGTGCATCACGACAGGGAGAATGCGACTAACAAGGCCCGCGACCTGGTCGCGGCGGCGATTGCCAAAGCGACCTTGTTGGAGCCACTGCAAGAGCGGGAGGTGGGGGTCACTCCGGCGGCGCTGATCATTGGCGGCGGCGTGGCGGGCATGACGGCGGCGCTGGACATTGCCGAGGCCGGGTTCCCGGTCTATGTGGTGGAAAAGAGCGATCACCTGGGCGGTCACGTCGCCAATTTGAACCGCACTTTTCCCGAGCTGGAGCCGGTAGCGGACTGGCTGGGGCCGCTCATCGAGCGGGTGCAGAATCACCCCCGCATCACCGTCCTCCTCAACGATGAGGTGACGGAGGTGGAAGGGTACGTCGGCAATTTCGAGATCACGACCGCGAGCGCCCAGTTCCAGGTTGGCTCCATCATTGTCGCCACCGGCTACAAGGTGTTCGACCCCCATCGCAAGCCGGAGCTGGGGTATGGTCGCTACCCGCAGGTGGTGACGACGTTAGAGATGGAGCGCCGTCTGGCGGAGGGTGACATTGACGGGAGCGCGGTGCGGGACGTGGCCTTTATAAAGTGCGTCGGTTCCCGCGACATCCAGCTTGGCAACCCGTACTGTTCCCGCGTCTGCTGCCAGGTCTCGGCAAAGCAGGCGCAGTTGGTGCGTCACCTGCTGCCGCAGTCCAAAGTGAGCGTCTTTTACATTGACGTGCGCACCTTTGGCAAGCGCGGCGAAGAGTTCTATGACGAGGCGCGGCGGGCCGGGGTGCGCTACCGGCGGGGCAATGTCTCCGAGATATACCGCCGTGGCGAGCGCGTGGTGCTGCGGGTCGAGGACACGCTGCTGGGCAAGACGATGGAGCACGAGGCCGACCTGGTCGTGTTGGCGGTGGGCATGGAGCCGCGCGACGACGCCGACGATATTGCGGCGCTGCTCAAGCTGCCCCGCTCCGCCGACGGCTTTTTCCTCGAGGCGCACCTCAAGCTGCGCCCGGTGGACACGGCAATGGACGGTGTCTTTTTGGCTGGCTGTTGCCAGGGGCCCAAGGACATTCCGGACACGGTTTCCCAGGCCAAGGCGGCGGCCTCTTCGGCGCTCATCCCTCTGCTGCGGGGCACAATGCCAGTGGGATCGGAGACGGCAGTGGTGGACCCAGAGCTCTGTGCTGGTTGTGGGATGTGTGCGGAAGTTTGCCCCTTCGGCGCGGCGGTCCTCGACCCGGTGTGGAAGGTCTCGCGGGTCAATCCAGTGCTGTGCAAGGGATGTGCTGCCTGCGCCGTCACTTGCCCTTCCAAAGCGATCCGCGTCCAGCACTTTATGCCGGCTCAGATTCTGGCACAGGTGGACGCATTGGTCTAGTAACAATTAACAATTGACAATTAACAATTAACAATTAGCAATTAGCAATTATCAATTGTCAACTTACCAACCTACCGACAAGGGGGCAGTATGGCTGAAAACGGCTTCGAACCCAAGATCGTCGCCTTCCTCTGCAACTGGTGCACCTACACCGGGGCGGACTTGGCGGGCACGTCCCGTATCCAGTACCCGCCCAATGTGCGGATCATCCGCTTGATGTGCTCCGGTTCGGTGGACCCCACATATGTGCTCAAGGCGCTGCTCGACGGTGCCGACGGGGTGCTGATCGGGGGGTGTCATCCTGGCGACTGCCATTACCAATCAGGTAACTACAAGGCGCGACGACGGATTATTGCCTTGAGAGAGATCCTCAAGCAAGCCGGCTTTGACGAGGACCGGGTCTGGTTGCGTTGGATCAGCGCCTCTGAGGGGCAGCGGTTTGCCGATGTGGTGACGCAGATGACCGAGGCGATACGGGAAAAGGGACCCAACCCGATGCGCCGGGAGTGGTCGGTGTAGCGGGTTGCGAGTTGCGAATTGCGAATTGTGAGTTGCGATAAGCGGAGAGGGGAATGCTAATGAGAGCAATCATTCCGGTTGAAGAGGACGCGCTTGGGGCGCTGCGTGGCTTCTTGCGACAACTGCTGGAAAAAGATGTCGTGGACGGCGTGCTGGTGCCGATGGAGGCGCCGTCTGGGGCGATCAACCCGGCGCTGGTGGCCGATGCGACGCTATTGGACGCCGCTGACCCCTTGGCCCCAGTGATGGGGCTGAACAGCGCCCGGGTCGTGGGACCGGTGTCGGTGCGGGAGCCACGGGGGCGGATTGCTGCGGTGTTGCGCCCTTGCGAGATGAGGGCGTTGGTGGAGCTGGTCAAGCTCCAGCAGGCCAGCCTGGATGACTTGGTGACCATTGCCGTCGATTGCACGGGAACCTACACTGTGCCCGAGTACGAGACGATGCGGGCTGATGGCGGGATCGACCGTGCGGCGTTGCTGGCTGCGGCGCAGAGCGGCGATCTGGCCCCTCAGGAGGGGCACGTCTTCCGTGACGGCTGCCAGATGTGCGAAAAGCCCTACGCCGAGGGGGCCGATGTCATAATCGAGCTCTTTGGCGCCGATCTCTCTGTGGGCATACCGGTCACCCTGTCCGAGGAGTTGGCCGCAACCCTGGGCCTAAGCGCGGCGGAGGAGGATGGACGGCGGGCGGAGGTGGTGGACAAGGTGGTCGCGGCGCGCACCAAGGTCCGCGACGAGCGCTTTGCCGAGATCCGAGAACGGCTGGATCGAGAGAACGTCGAGGGGGTGTTCGCCGCCTGCATTCGTTGCCACAATTGTATGACAGTCTGCCCCATCTGTTATTGCAAGACCTGTCTCTTCAAGAGCCCTATTTTCGACCACGAACCGGTCCAGTATATGAACTGGGCGCAGCGCAAGGGGGCCTGCCGGTTGCCGACCGACACGGTGCTCTTTCACCTGACCCGGTTGAACCATATGGTTCTCTCCTGCATCGGCTGTGGGGCCTGCACCGACGCCTGTCCCGCGGACCTCCCCGTGGGGCGTGTCTTCCGCGCTGTTGGGCAAGAGGTACAGGCTGTCTTTGAGTACGTTCCGGGCAGAGACGTCGAAGAGCCGCTGCCGCTGATCACTTTCCGCGAGGACGAGTGGTCGGAGGTGGGGGAGGAGAGATAGGGCCGCTGTCACAAAGGAGGAGGTATGGACGCTGAGAAACAGCCAGAAGTGACCGATGTCAACCTGATCCCCGTATATATCATGGGGAAGCAGTATATGGTCCCATCCACGCTCACGATTATGAAAGCGATGGAGTATGCGGGGTACAAGCTCATCCGTGGCGTGGGCTGCC
>JAOZPF010000147.1 GCA_029932895.1 Anaerolineae bacterium
CCCGCAGACAGCCATGGACCGGCAGAGACAGGCCGCACCTACATCAGCGCCAACGGCAGCTCCTGGTACGACCTGGGGGCAGGGGAGAGCAACGACGTCGGCATCCGGCTGCGCACCACCATCCCTCCCTCGGATGTCAGCATCGACAAGGAGGTCCTTGAAACCGATCTACATCCAGGCGACACCGTCACCTTCCGCCTCACCGTCGCCAACGAGGGTAGCTTCCCTGCCCGGCACCCGGTCCTCACCGACACGATCCCGACCGGGATAGTCAACACCAGCGTCGCCAGCAGCCTCGTCATCACACAAATCGGCGCAGTTCCATACACCTGGGCAGTAGAACAGCTGGACCCGGGGGAAAGCGGTGTGGTCACGATCACCGGGCAGATCAATTCCTCTCTGCCCCCCGGTTTCACCATCGTCAACTGGGCCACCATCTCCGATCCAGACGACGACACGCCCGACAACAACGCCGACGCTGTGATTATCGGTGGGAAACAGGTCTACCTGCCGCTGGTGCTACGGAGCTACTGATAGCCGCGTGATTGGCTGTGGGGCAAGTCGCTGGACTTGGCAAGTCCGGCGGCTTGCTCCACTATGTCGCTTGGGCAGTGTGTCAGCTCTGCAATACCGGCTCGATCCGCTCCATCGCCCAGTCCAGGTCATCCTTCGTGACCACCAGAGGTGGGGCGAAGCGGATGATGTTCTCGTGTGTCTCTTTGCAGAGAATTCCCTGCCCTTGGAGCGCCTCGCAGTAGCGACGGGCGCCACCCGCTTCCGGTTTGAGCTCCACGCCGATGAGCAATCCCCGGCCTCGTACCTCCTTCACGGCGTCGCTCTCGACGCGGGCCAGGCGGCCCATCAGGTAGCGTCCCATCCGCTCCGCGTTCTCGATCAGCCCCTCCTCCACCAGCACCTTGAGCGACTCCCTCGCCACTGCACAGCCCAGCGGGTTGCCGCCAAAGGTGGAGCCGTGGTCGCCGGGGCGAAAGACACCCAGTACCTCCCGCGAGGACAGCACCGCCGAGACCGGGTAAAAGCCCCCGGAGAGGGCCTTGCCAATGGTCACCGCGTCAGGGCGGACCTCCTCCCAATCGCAGGCAAAGAGCCGACCGGTACGGCCCAGCCCAGTCTGGATCTCGTCGGCGATAAAGAGGACGTTGTGGCGATCGCAGATCTCGCGCACTCGCCGCAGGTACCCCTGCGGCGGGAGGATGACGCCGCCCTCCCCCTGAATCGGCTCTACCAGGAAAGCGACTGTGTACG
The DNA here is from genome assembly GCA_029932895.1 of Anaerolineae bacterium. Classification (GTDB taxonomy): domain Bacteria; phylum Chloroflexota; class Anaerolineae; order B4-G1; family DUEL01; genus JAOZPF01. The sequence goes on from JAOZPF010000147.1 coordinate 1,267, forward strand.
GCGTGATGGCAGCCTCCAGAGCATCGGCGTCGCCAAAGGGGACAGTCACAAAGCCCGGCGTTAGCGGGCCGAAATCATCCTTGTACTGCTCCTCGGTCGAAAAGGTGACGATGGTGATCGTCCGCCCGTGGAAGTTGCCGGCGCAGGTGATGATCTCGGCGCGGTCCTTCGGCACCCCCTTGACTGTGTAGCCCCATTTGCGCGCGGCTTTGAGCGCCGTCTCCACCGCTTCCGCCCCCGAATTCATCGGCAGGACCATCTCGTAGCCAGTCAGTTCACACAACTCTTTCTCCAAAAGGGGAAGCTGGTCGTTGCGGAAGGCGCGGGAGGTGAGAGTAAGCCGTCCTGCCTGCTCCACCAGCGCCTGCAAGATGCGGGGGTGACAGTGACCCTGGTTGAGCGCCGAATAGGCACTCAAGCAGTCCAGGTACCGCCTGCCCTCCACGTCCCACACCCACGCCCCCTCCCCCCGCTCGATGACCACGTCCAGCGGCTTGTAATTGTGAGCACCGTAGGTATCCTCTAGCAGAATGTAATCCTGTGCGTTCATAGCCTCCTGCTCCTAATGTAGACTCGCTGTAACTACCAGGACGAAAAGAGCCGCCCGGGCCCCGGGCATAGTAATTACAACCCGCCGGAGTATAACACCAGAGCAAGGGAGAAGCAAATTACAGACCGAATCGCACCACAGGGGCTAGATCGCAACGACGGAGGGCTAGTGCCTCCCCGAACCGGACACGGCTCAGTAGTGGATATTGACCAACGTGCCTATCGGCGCCCAGTTATAGAGCCACATAGCCTCCGGCGTGGGCAGGTTCACACAGCCATGGCTCATCGGATGACCAAAGTTAGAGTGCCAATAAGTGCCGTGGAAGCTGTAGCCACGGTAAAAATACATCACGTACGGCACACCGGGCAAGTTGTAACCGGGACCGACCATATGGTCAGAGAGGTACTTGACATAGATGCGATACTGTCCCGTCACCGTCGGCGACCCAGGGAGACCGGTCGAGGCCAGGGTAGTGCGCACCGGCGTGCTTCCCTCGTAGGCGGTGACCCGCTGAGCACTGAGGTCGACGTCGATCCAGCGCCCGCTCGCCACAGGGGCTGGGGCCGGCGGGGAAGACCCGCCGGGGCCGGGGATGTGCAACACCTGCCCGGCATAGATCAGCGACGCATTTCGCAGGCCATTGACCCGCGCCAGCGTCCACATCGAGACACTGTAACGCAGGGCGATGCGCGTAAGAGTGTCGCCGCGTTGCACCACATAGGTCTGCCCTGCCGCGGATGGAGACGGAGGCGGGGACGTAGCGGTCGCACCGGGGATCACCAGCCTCTGCCCCACATAGATATGGTTGGGGTTGACGATGCCGTTGGCTGCCGCCAGTGTGTTCACTGTCAACCCGTAACGCAGCCCAATGCGAAACAGGTTCTCGCCCGGTTGGACGACATGGATGATGGGCTGCTGAGCGGCGGCGGGCCTGGTAAACATCAGGGCCAGGGCCAGCACGGCGGCGAGGCGGTATATCTTGCGCATTGCGGTCCTCCTTACTCCACCAGAATCGGCGTACCCCTATTATGGACCAGCTTGGCCCGCCGCTCCATTACAACCCAGTTACCGTTTGATGAAAGGCATGGGAGACAACGCCCCACCCCTCGCTATGGAAAGCGCGGCTACATCCCTCTCAATCCGTTCAATCCGCTGTAATCCGCCGACAATCCCTTTGACATCTTCCCCAAGTCAGCTATACTCTTCACATCCCAGGCCGCTCGGCCGTGTTATCATAGAAGGGGCAACCAACCTATGAACATCCACCGCCTAGACCAGGACAGCCGGCGCGACGTATACCGCTTTATCGCTTTCCCGTTCCACCTCTACCGCGAGAGCGATCTGTGGGTCCCTCCCTTCATCAGCGAGGTCCACGATCAGCTCAGCCCCCAGCGCCACCCCTTTTACGAACATTCTGCGGCCGCGTTCTTTCTCGCCCTGGCAGGGAAGGAGGTGGTCGGGCGCATAGCCGTGCTAGATAACCGCCGCCACAACGATTACCACAAGACACGAACCGCCTTTTTCTACCACTTTGACGCCGTGAACGATCGTGCCGTCTCCCGCGCCCTCTTTGACGCTGCCTTCGATTGGGCGCGTCACCGCGGACTGGAGCTGATGTGGGGTCCCAAAGGCTTTCTGGCCATCGACGGGCAGGGCATTCTCGTCGAGGGGTACGAGCATCGCCCGGCGCTGGGCATCCCCTACAACTATCCCTACTATGACGAGCTGCTGCAGGATGCCGGCTTTGAGAGGCAGCTCGATTTTATCTCCTGCTATATGGACCGGCAGATGACCTTGCTTCCCGAACGATTCCTCGCCGTCGCCCAAAAGGTCGAGCGGCGGCGCGGGTTTCGCGCCGTCCGCTTCCGCACCAAGGCCGAGTTGCAGGCAATGATCCCGCGCGTGACCGCTACCTACAACAACGCTTTCGTCCAGGTGCAGGGGTACACCCCGATTTCCGAGGCCGAGGCTGAGGCCATCGGCAAGCGCATCCTCAGCATTGCCGACCCCACAATGATCACGCTGCTGATCAAGGGGGACGAGGTAGTCGGCTTTGTACTGGCCTACCCCGATATCTCCGCCGCGCTTCAACGCTGCCGCGGCCGACTGTGGCCGACGGGCTGGATTCACCTGGCACGCGAGTTCAAGCGCACGCCCTGGCTGAACTTTAACGGCATCGCCATCCTGGATTCCTACCGGGGACTGGGAGGCAACGCCGTGCTGTACGCTCAGCTCTACCACACCCTGGCGGGACGCACCCAGTTCCAGTACGCCGAGCTGGTGCAGGTACAAGAGACCAATTCCCGCATGATTCGCGAACTGGAGGCCATGCAGGTCAGGCCCTACAAGAAGCACCGTGTTTACCGACGAACTTTATGAGGAGTGAGAGATGCAAACCAAAACCACGGCACAGAAATCATCCCGGCGCGAGCGCTGGGCCTGGTACCTATATGACTTTGGCAACTCCGCCTACGCCGCCGTCGTCCTGCTGGCTATCTACGCCGCCTATTTCAAAGGCGAGGTCGTCGGCGGGGCAGAGGGCTCCCGTCTCTGGGGTATCGCGGTGGGTATCGCCATGCTCATCGTCGCCGTCACCGCGCCGGTCCTGGGACCTCTCGCCGACTTTTCCGGCACCAAGAAACGGTTCCTCTTTGTCTACACCGCGCTCTCCTGCCTCGTCACCGCATCGCTCTTTTTCGTCCAGCGGGGCGACTGGTTGATCGGCATGCTGTTCTTTGTCCTGGCCGAGGTGGGGTACCGCAGCTCTCAGGTCTTTTACAATGCCCTCCTGCCAGAAATCGCAGGCCCAGAGGATATAGGCAAAGTGTCCGGCAACGGCTGGGCGATCGGATCGGCAGGCGGCGTCGTCTGCCTGCTCATCGTCCTGGTGCCCATCGTGCTGACGGGGAGCAATCCCCTGGTCGTGCGGTTGTCACTGGTTTTCACGGCTGTCTTTTTTGCCCTCTCCTCTCTCCCCATCTTTTTCTGGCTGCGGGAACGCGCCGAGCCTCAGCAGTTGCCACCGGGGGAGAGCTATGTGACGATCGCCTTCAAGCGGCTGAGTCGCACTTTCAAGGCCGTGCGGCGGTTCCGCGAGTTCATCAAGTTCATCCTCGCCTTCCTGATCTATAACGACGGCATCCTGATGGTGCTCGACTTTGGGGCCATCCTGGGGGCGGTGCTGTTCGGGATGGAGCAGCAGGAACTGATCATCTTTATGATCATCGTCCAGGTCACGAGCATCGCCGGCGCGTACCTGTTTGGACTATTGACCCACACTATAGGCGGCAAACGCACCCTGGTTCTCTCTCTCTTGCTGATGGTCGTACCGGTCGTCTGGCTCTACTTTACCCACTCGCGGGTCGCCTTTTACATCATCGGCGCGCTGGCGGGATTCGCCCTCACCGGCGTGCAGTCCGTCAGCCGGACGCTGGTGGGAATGTTCAGCCCGCAGGGGCAGAGCGCCGAGTTCTATGGCTTTTTCGCCGTGACGGGGCGCACTTCCTCCTTCATAGGCCCGACCATCTTTGGCTGGCTTGCCGCAGAGGCCACCCTCTGGTACCAGGCTCACGGTCAGCAGACCCTCCTGGCCGAGCAATCCGGGCACCGCGTCGCGCTCTTTTCCATCATCGCTTTCCTGCTGGTGGGACTATTACTGCTGCTGCTGGTCAACGAGAAAAAGGCCCGCCAGGCGGCGCAGATATCACCGGAGGGTGGAGCCTGAGACCGGTCGCCCGGCATACTCTCTGCAACATTGGCCGGAACAGCCACGATATGCGTAAACTGCTTCTCGTCGCAGCGATCGCGCTGAGCGGGTGCACTGTCTCTCCCGCACCAACCGCCTCCCCTCTGCCGTTCCCCACCCGCGTTCTCCCCTCCGCCACACCAGCGCCCGCCGATGCCCGTGCCTATTACGAAGCTGGGTTGGCCTGCCGCACGGCGGGCGACACAGAAGGGGCACTGACCGCCCTCAGCCAGGCGCTGACCGTCGACCCAACCTTCGCCCCGGCCTACACTGAACGAGGAGGCCTCTACCTGGCCCTGGGAGAGACGGAGAGCGCCCTAGCCGACGCCCAGGCGGCTGTCGCCGCCGACCCCGAAAGCGGCCCGGCCTACGCCCTGTTGGGCGAGGTGCTCCGCGTGGGATTGAGCGACCCGGCCCAGGCGTTGGCAGCCTACGAGCAGGCTGTGCGGCTGGACCGGAGCCTAGCCGCCCCCACTTTCCAGGCCCGCTGGGAGATGGCGGTGGCGGCGGGCCAACCCGACCGCATGGTCGCACTGGCGAACGAGTACGCCAGCCGCTACCCCGACGACCCCCTTGGCGCTGCCTATCTGGGTCTAGCCCTTACCGCTCTGGGAAACCCCAACGCTGCCACCACCACGCTGATCGAGATGCTGGAGCAGGGAGAACAACCCGCCGCTCTCTGGTTCGCCCTGGGGGAATCGTACGGGGCCGAAGGGGCCTGGGCCAACGCCAAAGTTGCCTACGAGCAGGCGCGGACCCTGGCTGAGAACGGCGACCAATCCCTAAGCCGGGTCTCTGCCACTCCCGTAGCCGATCTCTTTGCCCGGCTGGGGACGGCCTACGTCTACGCTGGCGAGTGCGCCAGCGGGCGCACGATGCTGGAGTACGCCCTGTCCATCGCGCCGGAGCGGACAGAACTACACACCCTCATCGGTCAGGCGATGATCTGCCTCACCCCCACGCCGACGCCGCTCCCCTACCCATGGTGGACGCCGGGCGACTGACACACCCGTCCGCACCGCAAAAGAGGAGGCATGGCTGCCTCCTCTTTTGCGGCGGGGCCATTCCCACCGTTGGGGTCAACGCCGGAAGCCCGGCAAACCGTCAGATCACAAACTCGCCATTGCGGTAAAAGAGTTCGTCGTCAACGTAAATCTCGCCCCCGTCCCGCATATCGCAGATCATATCCCAGTGAATGGCCGACTCGTTCTTGCTCCCCGTCTCCGGATAGCCAGCCCCCACAGCCATATGGAAAGAGCCGCCGATCTTTTCGTCAAAGAGAATGTTCTTGGTGAAACGCTGGATGCCATCGTTGGTGCCGATGGCAAACTCCCCCAGGTAGCGCGAGCCAGCGTCGGTATCTAGCATCCGTAGCAAGTATTCTTCGTTCTTCTTGGCCGTAGCCTTGACCACGCGCCCCTTTTCGAACCACAGCTCGACGCCCACCACTTCACGGCCCCCGGTGACCGCCGGGTAGGTAAAGCGCACCCAGCCTTCGGCGCTATCCTCCACCGGTCCGGTAAAGACCTCGCCGCTAGGCATGTTGTGGTGACCGTCGGAATTGATAAAA
>JAOZPF010000148.1 GCA_029932895.1 Anaerolineae bacterium
TGCGAATGCCTCCTTCTGCTTCGAACACCCGCAGAGGAAACAGACTTGCACAGGCAGGGGGAGCAGTGTAGAATCAGACTGGAGAGGCAGGATGAAATTGGTAGTCGCCATAACAGGAGCCTCCGGCGCGGTGCTGGGCGTCCGACTCCTGCAGGAACTAGAGAGCCACGAGGTCGCGCTGGTCGTGACCGAGGCTGGCGAGCAGGTGATGCGGTACGAGTTGGGCGACCCCGAACTGGTCTACAGCAGCCGTTTCGCTCCCCACGACCTGACCGCGCCTATCGCCAGTTCCTCCTACCCCGTCGATGCTATGGTCGTCATCCCCTGCACGATGAAGACACTGGCGGCGATCGCCCACGGCTATACCAATGACCTCGTCAGCCGGGCCGCCGACAACGCGCTGCGGATGGGACGCCGGCTGGTGCTGGTACCGCGGGAGACCCCGCTCTCTCTGGCAGCCATCGAGAACATGCGGGCTGCCCGGCTGGCTGGCGCTGTCATCCTGCCCCCAGTGATGGCCTACTACTTTGCCCCACACTCCGTCGACGATATGACCAACTTTGTCGTCGGCAAGGTGTTGGATACACTCGGCATCCCCCACCACCTCTATCGCCAGTGGACCGGTCCCCACGAGGAGCAAGGGGAATGAGCCTTCAGGTCGGGATCATCGGGCTGCCCAATGTCGGCAAGTCCACTCTGTTCAACGCACTGACCCAGGCCGACGCTGCCGTGGCGGCCTACCCCTTTACCACCATCGACCCGAACCGGGGCGTGGCCGCGGTGCCCGACCGACGGCTGGAAACACTGGCTAGATTGGTGGGACCGGAGCAGGTCACCCCAGCCACGGTCGAGTTCGTCGACATCGCCGGGCTGGTGCGGGGCGCTCACAAGGGAGAGGGACTGGGCAACCGCTTTCTGGCTCACATCCGAGAGGTGGACGCGGTGGCTGTGGTGACCCGCTGCTTCGCCGACCCCGACGTCGCCCACATCGACGGCAGCCTGGACCCAGTACGGGACCTGGAGGTGTTGGACCTGGAGCTGGCGCTGGCCGATCTAGAAACGGTACAGCGACGGCTGGAAAAGACACGGGCGACGGCCAAGGCCCACCCCAAGGAGGTGAAGGGGGAGCTGGCACTGCTGGAAGAGCTGGAGGAACGGCTGCAGCGGGGAGAGCAAGCCGCACCCTGGGCAAAGGAGGGGGAAGCCCAGGCAGCCCTGGCGCGAGAACTCTTTCTGCTGACCGCCAAACCACGCCTCTATGTAGCCAACGTCGACGAAGAGGAACTGCCGGACGGCGGCGAAGGAGCGGCAGCGGTGATGCGGAGGGCAGAGGCGGAGGGCGTGCCGGGCGTCGTACTGTGCGCACAGTTGGAGGCCGACCTGGCTGGGTGGCCCGCCGACGAGGCAGCCGAGTACCGGGCGGGGGTCGGTCTCGACAGCTCCGGCCTAGAGACGCTGGTCTGGGCCGGCTACCGCACCCTCGACCTCATCTCCTTCTTTACCCTCGTCGGCGGCAAAATCCTTCGCGCCTGGTCGGTACGACGGGGCGCGACCGCCCCCGAGGCCGCCGGCCGGGTCCACACCGATATGCAGCGGGGCTTTATCCGCGCCGAAGTGATAGACTGGGAGACGCTAGTCAAAGCGGGCGGTTGGTCCGCTGCCCGAGAGCGGGGACTGGTCCGCACCGAGGGGCGGGAGTACCTGGTACAGGACGGGGATGTCTGCCTGTTCCGCTTTAGCCCATAGGGGCGTATACTGCGCGCCGTCGCCTCTGACCTCTGAGGGACCCTGCCCAAGCACATTGACCGAGGGGGCAAGGTGACCAGGCAATCAAGGAGTACCGCCCACCGCTCGATGTTCGTCGCCTTCTGGATGCTTCTCCTCCTCGCCGGCTGCTCCCCACCCTCCACGCCTGCCCCCACGCCACAGCCCACCGCCCCCCAGGCCGTCGGCCCCCTGCGGGCCGAGTTCGCTGCCGATTTGGACGCTCTCCCCGCCGCCCCCCGCTATGCCATCGACCTGGATGTGAACCCCGCCGCCGCCCGCGTGACGGGCCAGCAGCAGGTGCGGTACACCAACGCCGAGGAGGTCCCACTGGAGGAGCTCTACCTGCGGCTGTTCCCCAACACCCCCGCCTATGGCGGCGCGATGACTGTCACTCACCTTCTGCTGGACGGGCAGCCCGTCACCCCCACCGCCGAACTGGGAGGGTCGGCCTTGCGGCTGGACCTGGAGCCAGCGCTGGCCCCCGGCGCGGTCGTCACCCTCAGTATGAATTTCACCGTCTCTGTCTCCGCCGGTGGCGGCCTGGGTTATGCTCAACTCGCCCTCATCGACGGCGTGATGTCCCTGGCTAACGTCTACCCCCTCATCCCCGTCTATGACGACGAGGGATGGAACGTGGAGGTCGCCCCGCCATACGGGGACGCGGTCTATTCCGACTGTGGCTTCTACACAGTGCGGGTCTCTGCCCCGCCGACGGAGACTTTGGTCGCCTCCGGCTCCTGCTCGGTCCCGGCCCAGGGGCAGTGGTCCTGCGTGGCGGCCCCGGTGCGGGATTTTGCCCTGGTTCTACGCGCAGGGTATTGGCGGGAGAGTCGGGTCGTGGACGGCGTGACGGTGAACAGCTATGCCTACCCCGATGACGAAGAGGGCGGACGGCTGGTGCTGCAGGTCGCCGCCGACGCGGTGGCTGCCTACACCGATCTCTTTGGCCCCTACCCCTATGCCGAGCTGGACGTGGTGGAGACGGGGACCCGGGCCGGGGGCATCGAGTACCCAGGGCTGGTCGTCATCTCCGACCAGCTATACGGGGGTGGGAACCGGCTGGAGTGGGTCGTCGCCCACGAAGTCGCCCACCAGTGGTGGTACGGCGTGGTGGGAAACGACCAGGTGGACGAGCCCTGGCTGGACGAGGCGCTGGCCCAGTACAGCACGCTGCTCTACTACGAGGCGACCTATGGTGCGGAAACGGCCGCCAGTATCGTGGAACGGGATTTCGTCCAGGCCCACCAAAGCCTCGTCGCGACGAGGCAGGACCGAGCGGTGGGACTGCCAGTCTCTGCCTACGACCAGCCGTTGTACAGCTCGGTCGTCTACCGCAAGGGTCCCCTCTACTTTCACGCCCTGCGGGGAGAGGTGGGGGACGAGTTGTTCTTTGACATCATGCGGACCTACTACCGCCGCAATCGGTACGGTATCGCCACACCAGAGTCATTCCTGGCGGCGGTGCAGATCGTCACCGGCGACGCCCACGAGGGCCTCTACGAGGAGTGGATCCTGGGCGCTGCAAATCCCTAGGGCGGAAGCGCCGAAAAGAGCGGCGACCTGTTCGCGCTGGTCGCCGCTCCCAAGCTCCGTCTCGTCTCGACGCCAGGGGCACTCCAATGGCGGATGATGCCTCCGCCTGCCTCTGGCTGGCAAGGACCTCGCCCTTTATCGCGCCGAGGGGAGAGACGGGTAGCTCCCTTTCCGCTCTTATGATACCGGATATTGGGGCGGGTGTCAATAGAACAAGCGAGCGCGGTCATTCCAGTTCAAGGGCGAGTTTGGGGCAGCCACTGCCCTGCGTAGTGGAGCAAGCCGCTGGCTTGCCCTCCCAAGCTGGCAGCTTGCGCCACGCAGATGGAGCGGATTGAGGCAGGAGCGCACCTGCGTGTGCGCCCGGATTGTAAGCGGATCGGGCGGCCCTATAGCTCTTGGCGGGACAATATCGCCCACGCCCCTGCCAGCGCGGCGATGATGATCCCTCCGCTCACCCCCAATGCCGGCCATGCCGCCTCCCCATCCCCTGCGACCAGCGCCGCTCCCCAGGTGAGCAGCCGGCCTGGCAAGACGTCACCCACCCTGGGGATCGTGCCGACGCCAAGCAGGAGAAGCAGTAGCAGAAAGGCCAGCCCGCCGGCGAGCACCTGCGATCGGCTCACCGTGCTGCAGAGCAATGTCAATGCCACATAGACCAGCACGAACAGCAACACCAGCCCGTTGAGCGCCAACCAACGAGAGATATCCAGCGCCTCGAACAGAATCAGAGTATAGTAGTAGGAAGCCACGCCGGCAACCGCCACCCCGACCGCGAACGTGACCCCCAGCGCGGCGAACTTGGCCCCGAGAAAAGCATAGCGCGGCATAGGCTTGACCAGCACGAGGGCTGCTGTACCCCTCTCCTTCTCCCGTGCCACCGCTCCCATGCCCATCAGCAGGGCCAGGATAACCCCAAACTGGCTGATGTTTTTGAGATACTGCGCCACGGCGTCCGCCGTTGTCGGCGCGGGGATCAGCCCTGCGATCTCCTCGCCGTTGGGCAGGAGCCGCATCATCTGGGGAAGAAACTTGGCGCTCAGCGGCGATATCAGGCCAAAGGCTAGAAACACGACCACGACGATGAGCAAACGATACGAGCGATACTGCTCCCAGAGTTCCTTGCGCAGGGCGACGAACATGATCCTCACGCCGGCCCTCCCTCGCCAACCAGTTGCAGAAAAACATCCTCCAGCGACGGCCTCACCATCTCGTACCGCGTCAGGACCAGGCCGGCCTGAACCGCCGCAGCCAGCAATGCCCGCTTGGCGGTCTCTACATCGTTCACCACCACGCGCACGGTCGCCCCGTCGACCGAGACGGTCGTCACCCAGGGTGCCTGGCGGATGGACCCGGCCCATGCGGCGATCTGGCGCTCAAAGCCGTTCTCGCCCTCAAGTTCGAAAGCCGGCACGGCGTATCGGGCGAGCAGTTCTTCCCGCGGCGCCTCGGTCACCATCCGCCCATGGGCAATGATCCCCACAGTGTCGCACACCCGTTCGACGTCAGCGAGGATGTGGGTGGACATAAAGATGGTGCACCGTTCACGCAGCCGCTCCAGCAGCTCCAACACCTCTTTGCGCCCCGCTGGGTCCAGGCCGCTCGTGGGCTCGTCGAGAAAGAGCACCTCAGGCCGGTTGACCAGCGCCTGAGCCAAACCCAACCGCTGACGCATGCCGTGCGAGAACGTGCCGATGCGCCGCCCGCTCACCTCGGTCAGGCCGACCAGCTCGAGCAGTTCACGGGTCCGGCTCTCCCGCTCTGCCGCCAGCCCAAATATCCGCCCGACGTGGTCCAAAAACTCGCGCGCCGTCATCCACGGGTAGAACGCCGGTTCCTCAGGCAGATAGCCGATGCGCCTGGTCATCTCGCGGCTGGTTGCGGTGACCTCCATTCCAGCTACCCAGGCACGTCCGCCGGTGGGCCGGGCGAGACCGGTGAGGATGCGCATCGTCGTCGTCTTGCCCGCGCCGTTTGGCCCGAGGAAACCAAAGAGCGTGCCCGGCTCGACGGTGAGGTTCAACCCGTCGAGAGCCTGAACCTTGCCAAAGCTCTTTCGCAACCCCTCCACACGTATCGCCGCCACTCATTCCCCCCGACCAAAAACCAGGTACGTGATCGGACCGATAAAGCTGATGAACAGGATGACGGGCACCCACACCAACTTTGGTCCCCTCGTCCGCTCGCGGCGGATCAGGTCCACCAGGGCGACGACCATCAGTCCCACCTGCAGAAGGAGGATGGGAAAGATCAGGGGAAGCCACTGACTCGACCATTCCATAGGCTACTCCTGCTCGCTCTCCTCGGACGGAGCCACATCCCGCGCCATCCCGGCCATCGAAGCCAGGCCCATCATTCCGCCCAAGTTCATCGTGTCCACGGCGCTGGAAGGGACAATGATCATCGCTCCCCGCTCCTTCAATCCTTCAAAGAGCATGTTCATCGCCCGCAGGTGAAGGGCAGTGGGGTTGTCGCGATAGGCCCTGGCAGCCTGGGCAAAGGAATCGGCGATCTGCTGCTCGCTCTCGCCCAGGATGACCCGCGCCTGCCGCTCTCGCTCTGCCTGCGCCTGACGGCTCATCGCGTCCTCCAGAGCGGAGGGGATGATGATGTCACGGATCTCGACCGACTGGACCGTGATGCCCCAGGGGGTGGTGCGTTCGTCAATGATGCGCTGCAACTCGGCGTCCATCCTGGTTCGCCCCACAAGGATATCGGAGAGGTCCATCTGACCGATGATCTCCCGCAGCGCGGTCTGAGCCGCCCAGGAGATGGCTGCCTGATAGTCCTCCACCTCCAGCGCCGCCTTCTCCGCGTCCCAGACCGCCCAAAAGAGCACCGCATCCACATCCACTGGGACGGTGTCCTTGGTGAGCGTCTTCTCGGCCCGGAAGGGAGTGACCATCACCCGATGGTCGATCATCGTGGCGATCGAGTCGATGATGGGTATGATCCAGAATGGACCCGGCCCTCTGAGGCCGACGAACCTGCCCAGGCGAAGGACGACGCCCTTTTCCCACTGATCGGCGACGTGAAAGGCCAGGAGAATGTAGAGGCCAATCAGGTTGAGCAGCAAGACCTCGGCCACGATCCATCCGAGAGGGACAGCTCTCTGCGCCATCAAAACGGCCAAAGCAGCAGAAATAATCGCCAACACGACCAGGATCAGGATAGAGAGGCTGGGGATCGACATGGAGCGTTGTGACCTGGGGGAGCGGAACTGAATGGCTGGTTTGACAAGCATAGCTTATGCCTCCTTTGCCTGTCGATTGTGCTCTTGCAGCCAGCGCGCCAATTCGCGCTGGAAGGTAGCGACGATCTCGTCAGAGTTGTAACCCAGGCGGTGCGCCTCGTCCAAAGCGGCGCGCATGATGCTGCACAGCTTTTCCTCGCGCAGCCGGGCCATTTCCCCCTCGTCCGGCACGCCGGTGACAAAGGTGCCCCTGCCGCGCTGGGTACGGATCAACCCCCTCTGGTCCAGGTCCAGGTAGGCGCGGGCGACGGTGTTATAGTTCACCCGCAGATCGGCTGCCAAGCGGCGGATGGTGGGAAGCTGGTCGCCAGGCTTGAGCTGCCCCGCCGCAATCATCGCCCGCACCTGCTCCTCAATCTGGACATAGATAGGGACCTTGCTTTGCGGTTCGATCTGGAACTCCATTTGACATCATTCCATCTTGAATTAACGCTTTATGCTTATAGCACAATTACCCGCCTTTGTCAAGAAGCAGCCGCCGCCAGGGTACATTTCAGTTTAGGGTGAGTTTACCGAGATGCGTCCTTCGCCCGGGTGAGTGTATTTCACTTTGGGGCGGGTTGCCCGGCAGGGGAG
>JAOZPF010000149.1 GCA_029932895.1 Anaerolineae bacterium
CCAGGCATAGGGTTAGTAGTGGACGCTTTAGCGCCAGGAAGGCGCGCACTGCGAGCATTTTTCGGATGGGCTCTAACCCGCCCGGCTCACCCGGCAAAGCCCCCTGCAGGGGCTGGTAGTGGTTTCATTCTTCTTCCAGGGCGGCTCGGACGCGGTCCAGGTCGTACTCGGCCCTCAGTGTGGCCATGATCTCTTGGGCGCGGGTCAGGTATCTGGCCCGCTCCGCCCCGCTCGCGTGGCGTCCCAACTCGTAGCAGATCAACCCTTGTTCGTAGGCCATCCCCAATCGCTCGGCGGCAGACAGCCCCTTGCGCCACATACGACGAGCGCGGCCCCGGTGGCCCATCAGCCACTGGCGTCGGCCGCGCAGCAGCCACGCTCGCGGCTGGCCCACCGGAAACACACGGGCATACCGCCGGAAGGCCCGGCAAGCTTGCTGGGACGCCCGGGCCAGCGCGTGCCGCGCGCCCGGCTCGGTGCTGGCTTCCCACAATGTGAGGTAGGTCTCGACCGCGCCAGCATACCCCTCAAAGGTCCCCATCACCACAGGGGGGGTCTGGGCGATCAGGGAGGCGGCCTTGTCGGCGGCCCAGCGCGCCCGCTGTGGTTTCCCCTGGCGCATATATGCCTGGGCCAACACGCCGTAGCCGCGGATCTCTTCCACGCGCCCGACGTCCTCCTCGAACAGGGGGAGCATCTTTTCCAGGAGGCCGACGGCCTCTTCGACATGCCCCTCTCCGCCCAAGCGCAGGATGTTCTCCGCCTGTCCCACCAACCCCCACATCTGTTGTTGAGAGTCCTCGCTCCGCCTAGCGGCGTGGTAGATATCACCGTACAGTTTCTTGCCCTGCTCGAACTCGCCCTGGTAATAGACCACCCATGATAAGAGCCCCATGCTCTCGCCCCAGCGGTGTCGGTCCCCTAGCAGGTTCCACATCTCGACAGCCTGCTCGATGGTCTGCCGGGCGTCATCCCACCGGCCCACGCCGATGCCGTACAGGCCAGAGACCATAAGTGCCCATGCCTGGGCGGGGAGATTGTCAATGCTCTCGGCGGTCTCCCTGGCGCGGCGTCTATATGCCTCCGCCAGGCTGTGCAGCGAGACGATGCTGGCGGCGATGCACATATTGGTGTACGCCCGTGCCAGCTCCGGCGAGGGGCCGGCCCGCTCGGCCAGGTTGAGGGTGCGCAGTGAGGAATAGAGGCCGACGAGTGTCTCGTTGGCAAAATAGTGAAGCTCAGAGAGTAGCCCATAAGCCCGCGCCGTCTCTAGCATCCGGGCGCTCTCCTGCTCCCCGTACGCGCCAGCGCGTGGCATCCGAATGCGATGCCAGACCTGCCGCAGGAGCTGGGCCACCAGGCCAGTCATCGTCCGCCACTGCGTGGTCGGTTCAGGGCGGTTCAGGAGCACCAGCGCCTGCTGAAGGTGGTTGCTGCTCTCTGTCACCTGCCCCATCCCCAGGTACGCCTGTCCCATCTGCCGTTCCCACCGCGCTCGCCGCAGCGGGTCATTGCCGAGGTCGGCCCGCTCGTCCAGGTCCAGCGCCCGGCTGAAGAAGCCAGCCGCCTCCCGATTCGCATAGTCGCGGAGGGCTTTTTCCCCCGCCTTTTCCAGATAGTCAATGGCCTTGGACGCGATCATCGCGTCCGGATTCCGCTCGTCCAGCGCCATCGTCCAGTGGTGCGCCAGCAAGGGGTAGTAGGGCGAGAGGTCGTCGGCATAGACGTGCTCGTACCACGTCGCCACAGCGTGGTGCAACTGGCGGCGGCGGGCGAACGGCATCAGGTTGTAAGCTACCTCCTGGGTCATGATGTGACGAAAGACGTAAGAGAGCCACGGCTGCGACGTCTCTAGCGGGGTCAGGTCGAGTTTTTGCAGGGCGACCAGGTCCTCGATCAACCCCCGTCTGTCCTCCTCGATGGGGTGGATGTCACGCAGGGCGCGGAAGGGAAAGACGCGCCCGATGACGCTGGCGATCTTGAGTGTCAACTGCTGGGAGGGCTCCAGGCGGTCGATACGGCTGGTGATGACCCCCTGGACCGTGTCCGGCAGACTCAGGGTGGTCAGATTGAGGACCTGAGGGGCGATGCGACATTCGCCATTGGAGACGATGATCAGACCAGCGTCGCGCAGCGCGTAAGCCAGCTCTTCGCTGTAAAAGGGATTCCCCTGTGCCCGCTCATAGATGAGCGTCTCCACCGCCTCCGGCACGCTGGCGACCCCCAGCCGCTGGGCCACGAGGGTCTGCGTCTCCTGCGGCGATAGGGCGTCCAATCGTAGCCAGCCGGTGAATGGTGCCTGGGATAATTGAGTGTACTCGGGTGGGACCGACCCTGTGGGCGGTCGCATAGCGATGACCAGGAGGGTCCGATTGAGGCGGCGGCTGACCAACAGGGCCAGCGCCCAGGAGGCGGAATCGAGCCATTGGGCGTCCTCCAGAATCAGGACGCAAGGACGGCCCTCGCTCTCCGTTCCTACGCTCTTTTGCAAGAGACGTAGCAAGAGCTCTTGGGTGTTCTCCGCCCGCACCTGCCCTGTCATCTGGGCCGTGATCTCGTTATCCGCAAAATCGAGCGGGAGGACGGCCTTGAGCAGGGGGGCCAGGCGCAATAGTTCTGGGGCGGAGGCCAATTGGGTGAGGACATGCTGGCGGCGGACCTCCGGGTCGGCTGGTAGCGCGTCCAGGTTCAACACCTGGCGAAAGATTGTGCGCCAGGCATAGTAGGGGGTGGCCCACTCGATTGAGTCACCGGCCCCGAACAACACCCGTCCCCCTACCGTTTCAGCATAGTGGCGCAGTTCATCCACCAGGCGTGACTTGCCGATGCCGGCCTCACCCTCGATGACCACGACGCCGCCGGTGCCAAACTCCATCAGGGAGCGGACCCGCTCCACCAGCATCATCCGTTCCGCCGTGCGCCCGACCAGAGCCTGGGGGGATGGCAGGTAATCCGCTCCCGCCGTCTCGCGCACCGGACGATAGACGGGGACTGGCTTGGCCTTGCCCTTGACGGTGATGGACGGCAAGATGTCGAACGCCAGCCGTCCCTTTGCCGCCTCGTAGGTTGTCTCGTCGCAGAGAACGTCGTCGTCGACCGCCTGCATCAGGCGCACAGCCAGGTTAACCACGTCGCCGACCATCGTGTACTCGCGCCGCGCCGCGCTGCCGATGGAGCCGCAGAACGCCCGGCCCGTGGCAACGCCTATCGCGCTGCGCAGCCCCATCTGGTGTAGTTCCTGCTGTATTGCTAGAGCGGCCTGCGCCCCCCGCGCGGCGTCGTCCTCATGGGAAAGCGGCGGCAGGCCCATAGCGGCGACCAGCATCACTCCCTTGTCGTCCACACTGAGTTTGTTGATGCCGCCCTCGTAATGGTAGATCACTTGCTGCAAGGCCTGCATGATCGCCTGCGCTTGTTCCAGCGATGTGCTGTGGCCCATGCCGGGCAGGTTGACAAAGAGCACGGTCACCCGGCGGAGTTCCGCCAGCCAGCGCGCCCGACCCGCCGCCAAGCGAAAGCGGATGGCAGAAGGGATGTAGGACCGCAACGCTGGCTCCGCCTCCGGAGGGAGAGGGGGAATGGAAAGGGGACGCAGAGGGAGGGGACCGGTTACTCTGCTGAGGAGCACAGCGCCGGAGGGGAGTGGCTGCCCTGTGGCCCGCTGCCGCACCAGCGCCCAGGTTTCGGCAGAGAGGACCATCTGGCCGGGCTGGGCCTCCTGCGCGGCGGTGCTCATCTGGACTATCGATGGCCCGGCGAGAAGGAACCCCCACCGCCCTCGATTCCCCCCCACACAGACACTCAGCGTATCTCCCACGCCGACACCAGTGCGCAGGGAGAGCCGTACGCCCTCGACCATTTCGGCGTCGTGGAGCTGTTCCTGCACCGCCAGCCCGCATTGGGTAGCGCGAAGGGCCACTGTCGCCAGGTCCTCCCCCGCCGCCGGCGCCGACCAGAGGGCGAGCAGCCCGTCGCCTGCGAACTTGGCTACGTCGCCGCCGTGGGCGTTGACCAGGCTGATAAGCCGGCCAAAGTAGTCGTTGAGTAGGCGGCTCAGCTCCTCCACACCCGCCGGGCCACGGCGGGCAAACCGTTCAGCTAGGGGGGTAAAACCAGAAATATCGGCAAAGAGCGCTGCGGCAGGGAACTGGTCAAAGGTGGGGGCGGAAATTGGGGTTGGATCGGCCGCCAAGCGGCGTGCGATCAATGCGGGAACGTAGCTGGATAGCGTCTCCAGTAACTCGGACACATGATCCCCCTGTCGTCATAGCCAAGGTCGCCTCCAGTATAGCGTAACCACAGGTAGGAGTCAAACTGAGCGGACTGGCCAAAGTCCGGCAGAGCTTTTATTCTTTCCGGCTAAAGCCCGGTAAAGCCCGGCTAGAGCCTCTACTCCAAAGCCTTTACTCCGGCTGAAGCCTCTACTTCAAAGCCTTTAGCTGAAGGCCCTGCTCCAAAGCTTCCACTCTGGCTAAAGCCTCTACTTCAATGCCTCCCGCAGCTCCTCCGGCGTCCCGGCCTCCAGCGGGGTATAGACTACTCCCGGATAGTACCGCACGAAGAAAGTGTGCAGGTCGTCACCCCACAGCGCAGGGTTGACGGCGATCACGCGCCTGAAATCCAGGTCGCCGATGCCGGCGTCGTCGGCGCTGCCGCCCACGGTAAAGCGATGCGCGTCCCAGGTCGCCTCCACCACCGCCTGCGCCCAGGAACGGTCCACCCCTGGCGGCAGGAGCACATAGGTGCGGTCGTACGGGGTCCGCGGCAGGCCACGGGGCGACGGTGGCTGGGGCGGTGGGGCTGGCGGCAGGGCGATCTCGGTCAGGGCGGCGGTCAGGGCGGCGGGGGTGTCGGCCTCCAGCGGCAGGTAGAGGGCGCCGGGATAATGCGTCTCGAAGAAAGCGTGCAGGTCGTCGCCCCACAGCGCGGGGTTGACGGCGATCACACACCTGAAATCCAGGTCGCCGATGCCAGCATCGTCGGCGCTGCCGCCCACGGTAAAGCGATGCGCGTCCCAGGTCGCCTCCACCACCGCCTGCGCCCAGGAACGACCAGCCTCCGGTGGCAAAAGCACATAGGTGCGGGTATACGGGGCGCGGGGGGAGCCGCGCACCGGCTCCAGGTAGGGGGCAGCGTTGAGATAGTGGCTGGTGGGCCGCAGGCTCTTGCCTGCGATCTTGAACCCCAAATGGAGGTGTGGGCCGGTCACGTTGCCCGTCCTGCCCGCGCGGCCGAGCACCTCTCCCGCCGCCACCTCCACCCCGTCGGCGGCGGTGATCTGTTCCAGATGGGCGTAAAGCAGCGTCACTGCACCTACGCTGGGGATATTGGTGGTCACGCGGACAAAGTTGCCATAGGCCGTGCCAGGCTGACCGTGGGAGACCAGTCCACCCAAGCAGGCGCGGATGGGAGTGCTATCGGCCGCCCGCAGGTCGACGCCCTCGTGCCCGCCGTGGAGCCAATGGACGCCGTAAGTGGGGTCATACGAGGCATCGTAATAGACCTGCTGGCGGTCGCCAAAGGCCTGGGTGTAGGCCCGCGTCACCGTGGGCCAAGCCAGGCGGATGTGGGCCGGGTGTGGCATACGCTGCCGCTGCGCCACCTGGGTCGGGATGGGGGTTGCCACGCCGTTGGCGTCGATCCAGGTCAGGTTGGTGTAGGCCGGATCCGCGGAGCGAAGGCAAAGGGCATAGGCCCCTGCCAGCCGGTCGTACTGCTGGCAGAGGAAGATGAACTCGGCGTATTGTTTCCCTTTTGCCTCAACCCCTTCGGCCGGGTTGACGTTGGCGAACTCGGAAATGACCACCGGCTTGGTACGCTTCATCCGTTCCATATAGGTGCGCAGAAAGCGCAGCGCGCCGTTGAAATCCCGCATCTCGGCCCGGCTGGTCCAATAGACGTGGCAGCAGCAAAAGTCGGCGGTGTCGAGAGCGTTCCCGCAGCTCTCTAGAAAACTGTCGTCATCAACAGCGGGCAGGACGCCAGCCGGCACCGGTCCTGGCGGTGCCAGGGCGGGGAACCCGATCCGCAGCCCCGCGCCAAATTCGTCCCGCAGCCGTCCCGCTACCGCCTGGAACCAGTCGGAGAAGGCGGCGGGGCTGCCCCAGGAGAGGCCAAAGCCGCGCCGGGCGGTGTTTGGTTCTCCGTGCAGCTCGAAATCGGTCACGCCGACCTTGAGGAATGCCTCCACGGCAGGGGCGAACTCGGTCACGAAATCCTCCGCTGTGGTGGGAGCCGTTCCCGGTTGCGTGCTGAGGAGCTGTACCAGAAACGTGTGGACGCCGACACCGCGGTAGGCGGACACCTCTTCGACCGAGTTGACCGCGGCCCGCAACTTGACGGCCTGGATGTTTGCCTGTCGGATCGTGTCCAGGTCCACAGGGCGGGGTGGACCATCCCCAGCCAGGACGCCAGCAGGGGAAAATGTCATCTCTACCTCCCTTCCGGCCCGGAACCCTCCCCCTCGACAAAGCAGAGAATCCCATCTACGATCCCCTGCGCCACCAGGTCCTGGTGGTGCAACAGGATGTCCCGGTCGGCCAGCATAAACCCCGTCTCGATGATCGCTCCCGGCGTCTCGGGGGCGATCTCGTAGAACGTGTGGTACTCGGTCATGTCGATGGTGATGCTCCCCTCGTGAAAAGCGAGCCCGGTGCGGGCCCTGTAGCGGTCGATCAGGCAGTTCACCAGCTGGTCGTCGATATCCGGCACGGCGCTATCCACCACTCGCGCCACCTTGAAGCCGGAGGCCTCCGGGTACAGGCAGGCGTCGGCGTGGATAGAGACCAGGGCCTGGGCACGGTACCCCTCCAGCCGGGGGTCGAACTCTTGCAGCAGGTCGGTCTGATAACCCATGCCGCGCAGAGCGCGAACGACGCGCTGCGCGATGTCCAGGTTGATGTCGACCTCCTCCAGCCCGCCCTCGCAGACCGCGCCGGAGTCGTTGCCCCAGTGCCCGGCGACGATGCCGATGGGCAGAGGCCCCGTGGGAGAGGGTGTGGGAGGAGGCAGTTCGGTGGAGGGAATGGCAGTGGGGATGGGAGCCGTAGGGGCTGGT
>JAOZPF010000150.1 GCA_029932895.1 Anaerolineae bacterium
TAGCTACCCGCTGGAGCCGATGGCGGAACCTGCGGGCGATGTCGGGCGGACGGATGTGCGTGCCGTCCGTGGCTGCCCCTCCCTGGTCTGGCGGGCCGGGCAGGAACGACGCTTCCAGATGGTCCGCCGCTGGGCAAACCCGGCCCAGCGGCGGGTGCTGGACGTGGGCTGCGGTGTGGGGATGTACACCGCGGCTTTTCTGCGCGAGACCGCGGCTGTCTTTGGCGTCGAGGTGGAGGCGGAACGCGCGGCGGAGGCGCGCGAACGGGCCGCTGGGGTGGTTCAGGCCGTCGGCGAGCGCCTTCCATTTGCCAGCGGAGCCTTTGACCTGATTTTCTCCCACGAGGTGCTGGAGCACGTCGACGATGACCGCGCCTGTGCTGTTGAGATGGCGCGGGTGGTGCGACCGGGGGGGCGGATTGTTCTCTTTGTGCCCAACAGACTCTACCCTTTCGAGACCCACGGCATCTTCTGGCGGGGCCGGTACCGTTTTGGCAACATCCCCCTGGTCAACTACCTGCCCGCTGTGTTGCGCAACCGGCTGGTCCCTCACGTCCGTGCCTACACCGGACGCAGCCTGCGTCACCTCTTTGATGGGCTTCCCCTCCGTGTCGTCCACCACACCCAGGTCTATCCCGGCTATGACAAACTGGCTGCCCGTTCTCCCTTTCTGGCCCGTCTCCTGCGTGGCCTGACATACGGCCTGGAACACACCCCCCTTCGTCTCTTGGGCCTTTCCCACTTGCTCGTCCTGGAACGGGACAGTTCGGGTAACTGATCAGGCCGGTGCAGCAATCCTGCCTCGGTTGGCGTGAGGCAGGTCGCTGTGCTTGCCGGTGGACCCCAAAATGAGGTGCGTCCTTGCCAGAGAAACGCTATGCCCGGTGCGGCTCCAGCAGCCGTCGCACGGCTGTGTTGGCGAGGACAGCCAGGAAGGAGAGGGTGATCAGCATCCAGGGGATGGTGAGAAAAGTGCTGACCATGGCGACCAATGTGGTCAGAAGCAGCAGTATCACCGCGAAACCAGGGCGCGTCACCAGCAACACGGCCGCGTTGCGCAGCCCGGTCCGTAGCCTCTGGTCCTCCTGTTCGAGAAGGAGGGGAAAGAGATATTGAGAGAGAAGTAGCCAGAAAACCAGCATCCCCACCCACCCGGCCTGGATGTAGAGGGAGAGATGTGGGGAGAGGCCGAGGGGGTTGTTGCCGGGATTGTAGAACCAAAAGTTGGCCGCAACGACCCCCACAGCGACCAGGTTCAGCCCGGTCACGGCCCAAGCCCGCCCAAAATGGACGCGCAGAGCGTTCAAGTAGGCCCGTGTGTTCACCGGCTCGCCCTGCGCCACCCGGTTGCCCATCGCCCACAATGCGGCCAGTGCCGGCGGCCCCGTCACCACCGGCAGCAGGAGGAGCACGGTGAGCATGTTCAGCAGCGCCAGCTCGAAAAGTTCGTAGTAGGTGTCTTTGAGAGCTGCTCCAAAAACCAGCAATGCGTCCTTCATCCCGCCTCTCCCCGTACCCGCGTTGCCCAGTCCGTCAGCACCATCCGCGCGTGGTCAAAGGCAATGCGGACGGGGAGTTCGTCCGGCCCGAACCAGCCCAGCTCCGCCGCGTCGTCCCCGGCCCGCTCCTCGCCGCCGATCACCTCGGCCAGGAAGTAGATGTTCAGCGTGACCCCCTGCTCTCCCTGGTAGACATAGCGATCGGTGTAAAAGCCGAACAGGTCGCCCAGCCGCACCTCCAGCCCGGTCTCTTCCCATAGTTCGCGGACCGCGCCAGCTTGCGGCTGCTCCCCCTCTTCCAGGAAACCGCCGGGGATATCCCAGTATCCTCGGTAAGGCTCGATAGCCCGCCGCACCAGCAGGATGTGGCCCGCGCGGACCACGAGTGCGCCAGCGCACGGCTTGGCGTTGCGGTAGTGAACTCGGCCGCAGGTGGGGCAAAGCTGGACGGGGTGTTCGTACCCGGGGCGCAGGACGGTTTCCAGCCGCCCCCCACAGCGGAGGCAGAAGCGGGGTCCCGCCGGGCCGGCAAAGTCCGCTCCCTCAAAGGGGTCTCCGGCCATTGCCAGCCGCTCTTTTCTGGCCCGTGGCAGGCGGCGCAGACGCGCCTCGGCCCGCTGGGCGGAAGCGCGGTCGGCAAAGCGCCAGCTCCCAATGGGCCACACCGGACGGCGGCCCGCCGTGTAACGGCTGCCCCGTCCGCTGTTGTGCTCCCGCAGCCGGCGCTCCAGGTCAGTGGTGACGCCGGTGTAGAGGCTGCCGTCGGCACAACGGAGGAGGTAGAGCAGCCACCTGGCATTACCGCTCATACTACCTCCCCCCAGCCCTACCTCAACCACACTGCTCTCCGCGGGTCCCCACGTGCAGCGTGACCGTGCCCATCATCAGCAGCCGGTAGCGCACCTGCTCCAGCCCAACGCGCCGCATCGTGTCCGCCAGTTTCTCCGGTGAGCGGAACGCTCGTACTGAGCGGGAGAGGTAGATATAGGCATCCCGGTAGCCGGTGAGGAGCCAGCCGATCAGGGGCACCAGGCCCGAGAAGTAGAGGCTGTAGAAGGGGCGGAAAAGCCGGTTGCGGGGCCAGGTCATCTCCAGGCAGACCACGCGACCGCCGGGCCGCACGACACGGGTTTGCTCAGCCAATGTCGCCCCCACATCCACGACGTTGCGCAGCATAAAGCCGTTGACCACCGCGTCAAAGGTGCAATCGGGAAAGGGGAGGCGGAGGGCATCTCCACCGGCCCAGCGGATCGCCTGGTCGCTATCCTGCGCCCGGCCCGCGGCGATCATCTGCGGCACCAGGTCCACCCCCACCACCTGCGCGCCGGGCCACCGGCGCGCCAGAGCGCGGCCGAGCCCGCCGGTCCCCGCCGCCACGTCCAGCACGCGGCCGCCGGGCGGCAGTTGGGCCTGGTCGGCCGCGGCCCGCCGCCAGGCGTTCATCCGCCCCAGCGAGATGACGCGATTGACCTGCTCGTAGCGAGAGGCCAGGCGGATAAACAGTTCCTGCGTGTAGGCGCGCTTTTCTGCGGTGGAGGCGAAAGTCATCGTTGTTGTCCTGCGGTCGCTAGGCGAACAGGTTGATCAGCCCCTGCACCACATAGCCCAGAGCGATCAATAGCCCGGTGAGCAAGTGAATACGGATCGTCGTGGCGTTGGCGGGAACGAGCTCCTGAGGGTGATCGTAGTGGGCCTGGGCGATGCGGTAGGCCTTGAACGCCAGAGGCGCCGTCAGCAGTCCCAGCAGCGCGTAGGGAGTGACGGGGCCAACCAGGACCCCCAATGTCAGTAAAAGGTAGGTCGCTGCCAGGAGCAGCCCGTAGACGGTGGCAGCCCGCCGTCGCCCCATCCGCACGACCAGGTGGCTCTTGCCCACGGCGGCGTCGGCTGGCGCGTCCTGGAACTGGTTGATCCACACCACCAGTGCGATGAGGATCATCACCGGCAGAGAGGCGATCACCGGCTCCCAACCAAGCGTCTGGGTCTGGACGACATAGGTTCCCAGGACCATCAGCGGGCCAAAGCTCAGGCCGATCGCCAGCTCTCCCAGCCCGGTCCGGACCAGGCGCAAAGGCGGGGCGGTGTAAAAGTAGCCGCAAAAGACGCCGATGAGGCCCAGCCACAGGACGGCCCAACTGCGGGTAAAGGCCAGGAAAAGGCCGATGACGCTCCCGAGGGCAAAGAGGCCGATTCCCTGCCAGAGCATTTCCTGCGGTTTGACCAGCCCCATCTGGATGAGGCGGCTGCCGCCGGTGAAAGGGTTGGCGAACTCGGTGTTGACCTCATCGGAGCCCCACTTGTGATCGAAATAGTCGTTCACCATGTTGGTCCCCCCGTTCAGCGCGACAGCGCCGACGAGGGTGAGCAGAAAGGTCCAGAGGTTGAACGCGCCGTTGCGGGCCCAGGCCAGTGCTGTTCCCAACAGCACCGGCACCAGGTCGGCGGTGAAGAAAGGAGCGCGCAGTTTGATCACCCACAGAGGCGGCATCTTGGCCGCCGGGGGCTCGGAAGACATTGAAGCACCTCCTGGATCGGTGTGACGGGGGGATGATACCACAGGCGGGAGCGGGGCGCAAGGCAAGATTTGACAGGCTGGCGTAACTGGCGTATTCTATCTGTGAACTAGGGGGCCACCTGCCGCAATACCAGGCGGGGCTGGAACGTCTGCCGGTCTGTGGTGTTGTCTCTTGAGGAGGTGCGCGGTTTGGCCAATCAGCAGTGGGATGGACCCGCTCTGCAAGTCGAGGGGCTTTCCTTCCAGTACCGGTCCCGGCCCGAGCCGGCACTCGTGGACGTCTCGTTCGCGCTGGAGGCGGGCGAGTTGCTCCTGGTGGCCGGCACCAGTGGGTGCGGCAAGACCACCCTCATCCGCTGTATCAACGGCCTGATCCCCCGCAGTTACAAGGGGGAATTGAGCGGGCGGATTTACGTCCAGGGGCAGGACGTCTCCAGTCTCCCCCTGGCGCGTATCTCGCAGATGATCGGCACGGTACTGCAGGACCCGGAACGGCAGATTCTCGGCGCTCACGTCTTTACCGAGGTCGCTTTTGGGCTGGAGAACCTGGGGCTGCCCCGCGACGAGGTCCGTCAGAGGGTCGAAGGGACGCTGGATTACCTGGGCATCGGTCACCTGCGCGACCGAGAGACGTTCAACCTCTCTGGTGGCGAGAAGCAAAAGATCGCCCTGGCCGGGGTGCTGGCAATGCGGCCCGGCATCCTGCTGCTCGACGAGCCGCTGGCCAGCCTCGACCCGGCCAGCGCCCAGGAGGCTCTGGCTCTCTTTCGTCGCTTGGCCGACGAGGGGGTCAGTATCCTGCTCGTCGAGCACCGGGTGGAGGACGCGCTGTCCATTCAGCCTGACCGGGTTCTCTTTATGCAGGAGGGCACGGTCAGCTACGACGGCCCGCCGGACGGCATGATGGATGTCGTGGACTATCGCCAGGTCAAGCTGCCCGCGCCCATCGTGATCCGCCGCGCTGCCGCCGATCCTCCCCTCACTTTCGAACCGGCCATCAAGCCGGACGGGCGCGAGACCCTGGTCTCGTTCGAGAACGTCACCTTTTCCTACGAGAGGGACGGTCCAGAGGTCATTCACGATGTCAGCCTGACCGTGCGGCGGGGGGACATCGTCGCTGTGCTGGGGCCGAACGGCGCGGGCAAGACGACCCTGGTCAAGCACGCTATCGGCCTCTTGAAGCCGCGCCGAGGCCGGGTGATGGTGGAGGGGCGCGATACGCGGGAGATGAGTGTGGCCCAGATCGCGCGGACGCTGGGCTATGTCTTTCAGAGCCCCAGCCATATGCTCTTTGCGCCGACGGTGCGGGAGGAGCTGGCCTTTGGCCCCAAGAACCTGGGCCACGACGAATCGGCCATCATCACCGGCGTGGCGCGGGCGGTAGAGATCGTCAATCTGGGGGGGCTGGAGGATTACCCGCCGCTGGCCCTCTCCTTCGGCCAGCAGAAGCGGGTCAGCATCGCCGCCATCCTGGCGATGAAGTCCAAAATCCTGGTGATGGACGAGCCCACCGCCGGGCAGGACTATTGGAATTATATGGCCTTTATGAACGCCATCCTCCAGATGGAGGGGTTCGAGGCGATCTTTTTCATCACCCACGACCTCGACCTGGCGATCTCGTACGCCAACCGAGTCGTGCTGATGTATGAGGGGCGAGTAGTCGGCGATGGTCCGCCCCAGGAGGTACTGCTCGATCCCGAACTGGTGCGGAGATGCCGGCTGGTGCCAACCTCGCTGCTGGCGGCCAATCTGGAGTACCTGCCCCGGACGGGGCGCTTTATGTCGGCTGAGGCGTTGGCCCACGTGGGACAGTGAGCAAGGGAAGGAGGTGATGCGCATCGAGAGGTGAGGGAGCAGGGACGCGTTAGCGTCCGGATCGGTTTTCGATAGTGTGCTTACAAGTTTTTTTGGCTTCTGGCTAGCCAGAAGCGATTCTGGAAAGGGAGGGTAGAAATGACCGGAACGACAAAGAGAGCCGTTTTATGGCTCATCGTGTTGCTTGTCTTTATCGCCTTGCTGTTTCTGGCCAGCGCGCTTACCGAGGGCGACAAGATTCAGGGCATCGCCCCGATCATCATCACCATCATCGGCGCGCTCGCTGTCTTTGTGGTTTATCTCTTTACGGCGAGCAATGCTGCCTGGGAGATCGGCACCCGGCAGGTGGTCTATATGGCTATCGGTGCGGCACTCTATGGTGTTTTCAACTATATCTTCAACACAATCCCAATGCCGTCCGTCAGCCAGGTGGCGTTGCGCCCCTCGATCTGCATCCCCGTTTTCTTCGGCTATGTCTTTGGCCCGGTGGTCGGCTTCTTCACCGGTGCTGTGGGCAATATCTTGGGCGACTTTATGACCGGCTGGGGCGTCTACCCGGCCTGGGACGTTGGGAATGGGCTGATCGGGTTCGTGCCTGGCCTGGTCATGCTCTTTGTCGACAAGAAGCGCAGCCTTAACTTTCTCACCATCCTGGTCGCCGCCTTTGTGCTCATCACCGCCGTGCTGATCTGGATCAACCCCCAAGTCCCCGGCCCGTGGACTGGCGAGCTGGAAGACTTTTCCTTCTGGGCCTGGGCCTTTATCGTCGGTGGCGTGGTGGTGGTGGCGCTGCGCTTTATCCTGGAGCGGTTCAGCGTGGACCTGGCAGCGGTGAACCTGTGGGGCACGCTGGGCATCATCGCTGGCATTGGCTTTGCCGCCCTTGCTGACATCTGGGTCAATGGCTACAGCTTTGCCACAGCTATCATCGGCGAGTTCGCGCCAGCCGCTGGCCCCAACATCCTCAACTCGATGATCCTCACGCCGATCCTGCTGGCCGCTTACCAGGCTATCCAGTCTCGTACCGGACGGTAGTTTACAAAAGAGGATGATGAAATGCTGATTGCCTGGAGTTACCGCGAACGAAACACCATCATCCAGCGGCTGGACCCGCGGGCGCGGATCCTCTTTATGCTGGCGATGCTCTTTTCCATCATCCAGTTCTGGGACCTGCGGGTGATGTTTCTTTTCG
>JAOZPF010000151.1 GCA_029932895.1 Anaerolineae bacterium
TCCTCTTCCACGACAAGATGTTCGAGAGCCGCCTTTTCTTTGTGGACAAGCTGATCTTTATGGGGGCGCGCATCGTCCTGTGCGATCCCCACCGCTGCGTGGTGCAGGGGCCTTCGCCTCTCCACGCCGACGTGCTGGTCAGCCCCGACATTCGGGCCGGGATGGCGTTGGTCGGAGCGGCCCTCTGTGCGCACGGCCAGAGCGTCATCCGCAACGTGGAGCAGATCGACCGTGGTTATGAGCGCGTGGAGGCCAAGTTGCGTGCGTTGGGCGCTCGCATCGAGCGCGTCCGCGTCGATTGACAAAACTACTCTCCGGCGGTACAATCTCGCTCACGCATGGTAGAACGTGTTCCGCAACTGGACCGAGACCGGCTCTCGGTGTTGATCGCCCTGATTCTGCTCACCAGCGTTCTGTTCCGCTTCATCGAGGTGCCCGAAGCGGTCTGGGAACCGCGTGTCTTGGGCTCTCCTCTGGAGATCCGGATCACCGGGGTGTGGCTCCTGGTTATCATGGTGAGCGTGCTGGTCGTCATGGGAACCCGCTACGTCCTCTACGCCCATCCGGCGGTGCCCGACCGTCTACCCCGTCCACTCTACCTCTCTTGGGTCCTCCCTGGCCTGCTCGCTGGGATGGCTGCCTACTTGATCGAGAGAGCGCCCACTGAGGGGGTGTGGGCGGGTGGGCTGATCCTGACCGCGCTGGTCATCGGCCTGGCGGTGTCGGCCGAGTTTGGCGCTCTTTCCACCGATGACCCCGGCTATGCCAGCTCCCGTCTGGCGCTCAACGTCCTGGCTTATCTCCTGGCCTTTGCTTTCTTTTACTTTATCTATGGCAGCCGGTCACGCAGCCTCATCACCGCCACCGGAGTGACGGTCGTCACTGTGCTGGTCGCCCTTGACCTGTTGAGCGTGGCCGACGTTGGTGTGGCCCGGGTGGCGCTCTACGCTGGTGTCGTGGGCCTGCTGGTGGGGGAGGCCACGTGGGCGCTCAATTACTGGCGGCTGAGCAACTGGGCGGGCAGCCTCTCTCTCTTGGTGGTCTTTTACCTCGCTGCTGGCATAGCTCACCAGTATCTCTTGGAGCAACTGAGCATTCGCGTCCTATTCGAGTTCGGCCTCATCGCCGCGGCAGCATTGGTGGCGATTCTCGTTTTCGTACCCTGAGGGTCAAGCACTGTGCAGTATGCCGATAGCTGTTCGATAAAGGTCCGCGAGAAGCTTCCGCCGCGTATCGAGCGCCTGACCGACCTGGCGTATAATATGTGGTGGAGCTGGCATCAGGAGGCGCGGGACCTGTTCAAGATGCTCGACTATGCCCACTGGCGGTCCACCAACCACAACCCGGTGCGGATGCTTTTAGAGATTGAGCCGGAGTTGGTCCAGGCGGCGGCACAGGACCCGCTCTTCCTTCGTCACTATGACGCGGTGATGCTCACATTCGACCGGGACCTGGGGAATGGTCATCTGTGGTTTCCCAAGGCCCACCCCGACGCGCTGCCGGGGCCGGTGGCCTATTTCTCGGCCGAATTCGGCGTCCACCAGTCCCTCCCCGTCTATTCCGGCGGCCTGGGGGTGCTGGCTGGGGATCACATCAAGGAGGCCAGCGATCTGGGCGTGCCGTTCGTCGGCGTGGGCTTTATCTATTCCCAGGGCTACTTCCGCCAACGGATTCCCTCCCACGGTTGGCAGGAGGCGGTCTATCCGCAGTTAAAGACCGAGTACACGCCGCTTTTGCCCATCCTCGATGGCGAGGGCCGGCAGGTGCGGGTCCGAGTCCGCCTGGTCGGGCAGGAGGTTCAGGCGGCCCTGTGGCGGTTGAACGTGGGGCGGGCCTATCTTTGCCTGATGGACACCGATGTCGAGGAGAATGCGCCGTGGGACCGGGGGCTTTCAGCGCGGCTCTACGGCGGGGACCGGGAGATGCGCATTTCTCAGGAGGTGGTCCTGGGGATCGGCGGGGTGCAGGCTCTGCGGGCGCTGGGGCTGGAGCCGCATGTCTGGCACATGAACGAGGGCCATTCCGCCTTTGTGGTGCTGGAAAGGATGCGAGAGCTGGTCGAGAAGGGGTTGTCGTTCGAGGAAGCGGCTGAGAAGGTTCGTGCCACGACGGTCTTTACCACCCACACACCGGTCCCGGCTGGTCACGACGCCTTTAGTTTCTCACTGGTGGAAAAGTACCTCCGGCATTATTGGGACTTGTTGGGGCTCACGCGGGAGCAGTTCCTGGAACTGGGTCGATACGACGGCCCTGAAGGGCCTCGGTTCAACATGACCGCCCTGGCGCTCCGCTTCTCCGACTACCGGAATGGTGTCAGCCGGCTGCACGGAGAGGTCAGCCGGCGCATGTGGCATAGTTTGTGGCCCGAGCGGCCCGAGGACAGGGTCCCGATCGATCACATCACCAACGGTGTCCATCTGCCCTCCTGGATCTATGGGGCGCTGGGCCGCCTCTTTGACAAATACCTGCGCTCCGACTGGCGGGCGATTCATGATGACCCGACCCTGTGGGAACGGCTGGACGAGATACCGGCCCGGGAGCTGTGGGCCGTTCACCAGGAACAAAAGCGCAAGATGATGGGCTTTATCAGGGAGCGGGCTAGGCGGCGGCGGATCTCGGGAGAGATGGACCCCGACCAGGTGCTGGCGGCGGGCGCTTTTCTGGATCCGGAGGCGCTCACGATCGGCTTTGCGCGGCGGTTTGCCACCTACAAGCGGGCCACGCTCCTCTTCCGCGACCTGGAACGGTTAAAGCGGATCATCCACAACCTCCACCGGCCGGTCCAGTTTATTTTTGCCGGCAAGGCCCATCCGGCGGACGAGGCGGGCAAGCTCTTGATCCAGCAGGTCTATGGGATGGCAAAGGACCCAGCGATGGGGGGGCGAATCGCCTTTGTCGAGGATTACGACATGCACGTCGCGCGTTACCTGGTGCAGGGGGTGGACCTGTGGCTGAACACCCCCCGCCGGCCCTACGAGGCGAGCGGCACCAGCGGTCAGAAGGCGGCGATGAACGGCGTGCCCAGCTTGAGTGTCCTGGATGGCTGGTGGGCTGAGGGGTACGATGGCAAGAACGGCTGGGCCATCCCGCCGCTTGAGGATGGGGGCCAGGATGCCCAGGACGCCCACGATGCCGAGTTCCTATACCGACTGTTGGAGGAGGAAGTGGTTCCCCTCTTTTACAGTCGGGACGCTGATGGGGTGCCGCGGGGATGGGTCGAGGTGATGAAAGAGGCGATCCGCATCGCCGCGCCCAGCTTTTGCGCCCGCCGCATGGTGAAAGAGTACACCACCAGATTCTACGTCCCTGCGGCGCGCGGAGAGGAATGACGCCAGAACCCGAGAGTCGATTTTGCCTTTTGACGAGAGCATGCTATAATCTG
Source organism: Anaerolineae bacterium (assembly GCA_029932895.1). Taxonomy (GTDB): domain Bacteria; phylum Chloroflexota; class Anaerolineae; order B4-G1; family DUEL01; genus JAOZPF01. The sequence goes on from JAOZPF010000151.1 coordinate 3,383, forward strand.
CCTCGTTTGTACCGTTTCTACCACGTCGGACAAGGAGGTTGTCCTTGCTCGAGCAGTTCATCTTCGTCGGCGTCTTGATGCTGGTTGCTCTGCTCCTCGGCATCGTCATGATAGGCATGCCGTGGCTCTTTAGGCCCAAGCGGCCTAATCCCCGCAAGAGCGAACCCTACGAATGCGGCCTCCAGCCCCACGGCGAATCGTGGGTCCAGTTCAAAGCCCAGTACTATGTCTTTGCCCTGGTATTTCTGGTCTTTGATGTCGAAGCGCTCTTTCTGCTTCCCTGGGCCCTGGTCTACAACGCGATGCCGTTCTACGCGGTGCTGGAGGGCGTCCTCTTCATCCTGCTCCTGGCGGCAGCCCTAGTCTATGCCTGGCGCAAGGGCGCGCTGGAGTGGATGTAATGAGGTAGGGCGGGAACCATCCCGCCCTACTTGGGTGTACGAGGGTTCATACCCGGGAGGTCCGTTCTATGGATTTTCTTCGTGACGCCATCGTCAATATCGGGGCCTGGATAGAGGGGCTGTTGGTCAGCGCTGGCCTGGGCGACCCCCTGGTCTCGCTGATCATGACAGCCATCTCGGCCATCGTCATCGGCTTTACGCCGTTGATGATCGTCATCTTTTTGATCTGGATGTACCGCAAGGTGTCAGCGCGCATCGGAGGGCGGCTGGGGCCCAATAGCTCCGGCACCTGGGCGGGGCCGTGGGGCATCGTCCAGCCATTTGCCGATGTGATCAAGATGTTCACCAAGGAGGATGTCCGCCCTCAGGCTATCGACCCTGTCCCCTATAACCTGGCTCCGGTGCTGGTGGTCATCGCCGCCGTGATGGTCTGGGCCGTGGTCCCCTTTGGGCCAGGGGAAAAGATGATCGGCTCCGACCTTGGCATCGGCATCTTTTACGTCCTGGCCTTTTCCTCGGCTGCCCTGGTCGCTTTTCTGATGGCGGGCTGGTCCTCGAACAACAAGTACTCGACGGTGGGGGCTTTCCGCGCCGTGGCGTTGCTCATTGGCTACGAGATTCCCCAGTTGCTCTCCGTCCTCACCGTGGTGATGGTGACGAACTCGCTCTCGATGCAGTCCATCGTGGAGGAGCAGGCGGGGGTGATGTTTCTGATCGCGTTGCCCCTGACCGCGCTGATCTTTTTGCTCGCCAGCTATGCCGAGATCAACGCCCGTCCCTTTGAGTTACTAGAGTGCGAGTCGGAGCTAGTGGCTGGTATTCAGACCGAGTACAGCGGGATGAAATGGGGCATGTTCTACGTGGGCGAGTTTATGGGGGCCGTGGCGACGGCGGCCCTTTTCTCCACCGTCTTTTTGGGTGGCTGGCGCGGGCCGTGGGTCGACCAGGTTCCTGTGCTGGGCACGGTCTGGTTCCTGGCCAAAGTCCTCTTTATGCTCCTGGTGTGGAGCTTCTTCCAGATGACGCTGCCCCGGCTGCGGATTGACCAGATGCTCAACTTTAACTGGAAGTTCCTGGTGCCGCTTTCGCTAGCCAATCTCTGCGTGGTGGGGTTGGTGAACAAAGGGCTGATCCCCGCTGGCGCGTCGAACTGGACGCGGGCTGGCATTCTCCTGGCGGCCAACGTGGCGGTGATTTTGGTGACCTGGGCGATCTTGGCAGCCGCAGAGCGCAAAGCCCGTCTCCGCCGGGAGGCGCGGCGAAAGGAGCTGGCCGCTAGGTTGGAGGTGGGCGCATGACACAGCAGGTTCTCTTTCTCCTGTTCGGCGCAATGACGCTGGCGGCGGCGGTGATGGTGGTCACGGCTCGCAAGCTCTTCCACGCCGCGCTGTGGTTGCTCCTGGCCTTTTTCGGTATCGCCGGGCTGTACGTCCTCTTGGAAGCGCCCTTCTTCGCCGCCGCTCAGTTGTTCGTCTATATGGGGGCGATTGGCATCCTCATCATCTTTTCCGTGATGCTCACGCGCGGAATGATGCGCCAGCCCGGCCCCCAGGTGAACGACCAGCAGTGGTTGGTCGTGATCCTGGCCCTGGCCTTCCTGGCGGTGCTCGTCTGGCTGGCCCTCCAGTGGCCGCAGATAACCCAACCCGATCTGATCGTCCAAGACCCGCTGCGAGCGCTGGGAATGACGCTGGTAAGCCCGGAAGGGTATGCTCTTCCGTTTGAAGTGGCCTCGGTTCTCCTGGTGATGGCGCTGATCGGCGCCGTGACGATTGTGAGGGAGCGATAATGATCCCGTTACAGTGGTATCTGATTCTCTCTGCTGCCCTTTTCTGTGTGGGCATCTATGGCGTGTTGGTGCGGCGCAACGCGATCGCTATCCTGATGGGAGTCGAGTTGATGCTCAACGCGGTGAATATCAACCTGTTGGCCTTTTGGCGGTATACCGACCCGGCTACTGTCACTGGTCAGGCTTTTGCCATCTTTGTCTATGCGGTCGCCGCCGCCGAGGTCGCCGTTGGGCTGGCCCTCATCGTCTCCATCTACCGCAGCCGGGGGACGGTGGACATGGAACAGATCAACTTGCTCAAGTGGTGAGAGGGGGAACTGTATGACCATCTTTGGACTGACCCTGCACCAGTGGCTCCCGGTTCTGACGGCTCTGATCCCCTTGCCGCCTTTTCTCGCCTTTGCGCTCATTGTCCTCTTCTTCAATCGCTGGAAGCGGGTGAGCCACTCGATCGCCATCGGGGCGGTTACGCTCTCCTTCCTGATGGCCCAACTGGTCTTTTGGAGCGTGGTGGGCGGGGACCCGCATGAGCTGGCGGCGCACCCTATCGCCGTCCAGTTCCCGTGGCTCCCCTCTGGGAACCAGGCACTCTATATGGGCGTGATGGTCGATCCGTTGACCGCGTTCACGCTCTTTTTCGTCTCCATCACCTGTCTGGCGATCTTTGTCTATAGCGTGGGCTATATGCACGGCGACCCCCGCTACTCCCGCTTTTTCGCCTACATCAGCCTCTTTGCCACCGGGATGTTGGGGCTGACCATCGCCGACAACTTGCTGTTGCTCTTTATCTTTTGGGAGATCATGGGGCTTTGCTCCTACTTGCTGATCGGATTTTGGTTCGAAAAGCCCTCGGCCTACAAGGCGGGGATCAAGGCCTTTCTCACCACCCGCATCGGCGACGTGATCATGCTTCTGGGGATCGTCTACCTCTACACCCAGACCGGACACCTCGACTTTGGAACGCTCCTGAGCGGGACGGTGCTGCACGATTTGGGGGTGACGGCTTCGGTGATTCCCGGTCTCTCGGTGGCAGCGGCGGCTGGGTTGCTGCTCTTTGCCGGGACGGTGGGCAAGTCGGCCCAGTTCCCCCTCCACGTCTGGCTGCCGGACGCGATGGAGGGCCCCACCCCTGTCAGCGCGATGATCCACGCGGCGACGATGGTCTCGGCCGGCGTCTACCTGGCGGCGCGGATGTTCCCCCTCCTTGCGGTGGGGCTGGAGCACGCGGCGGGCACTCCGCCGATGACAGCGATGGCGGTCATTGGCACCTTCACCGCCTTTTTCGCCGCCACCATCGCCGTGGCCCAGAATGACATCAAGCGGGTGCTGGCCTATTCTACCATCAGTCAGTTGGCCTATATGGTGGCTGCCTTGGGCATCGGCGCTTACGTGGCGGCGACCTTTCACCTGGTGAGCCACGCCTTTTTCAAGGCGCTGCTCA
>JAOZPF010000152.1:0-1854 GCA_029932895.1 Anaerolineae bacterium
TCCGCTGACGAAAGAGTGCACGCCGTACTCCAGCACCCGCCCCGCGCGGAGTTTGGGTTTTTCCGCCTCCAGCAGCGCCACCGAGACCTGGTAGTAGGCTGCCAATCGCAGCGGGGAGGAGCCGGCCGTCCAGTAGCTCACCGCCTGGTTGTACGGGATCGGTTGCAGAGTGATTCGGATCCTGTTTCCGCCACCCTTCAAGTCGGGGTGCAAAATCTCTATGCCGTTGACCTTGGTGGTATCGTCGATCAGCGGGCATTCGTGCAGCGTTTTGAGCGCCAGGCCCAGCAGCAGTTGCTCCCGGTAGCGGCCGGTTTTGCCCTTCTGGTCGCTGAACGCGGTCAGTTGGTAATAGAGATTCAGCCCCAGTGGTATGTAGCGGATCGGAGGCTCGCCGCCGCCAGGCGGCGGCAGGTTCTTGAAATGAGCATCCTCGGAGACGTGGTAGAGGTATAGCCCCAGTATATTGCCCGTCTTTAGCTCGCCCGGCGGCACCGCCGACACCGTCAGCGTTGTGTTAATCGGCCAGTCTTCCGACGGCGCAAAGTAATCGGAGAGCAATTCCCCAACTCGTTGCTCGAGGAGCTTGACAAGCGTCTTGGTGACCAGCGCCAGGTTGAGTAAAGGCATACTACATCTGCCCCAGTCCAAAGCGCAGCTTGGATAGAGATGGCTCACTGTGCTTGGGTGTGCTTGGGCCGCTACGCGCTGGGCGGACGTCCGGCTGCACCGTGGTCGGTGCCGCCGGCGCCACCTCGACGCTCAGGCGGCCGATGACTATCCGTGGTTGTCCCGGCTCCCGGGAGACCGGGGGCGGGGTGGTGACCGCTGGCGGACGCAACTCTGGCTTGGGCCGGCGCTCGTTCGGGCCAGGTTTCCCGTCCGGACGGCTTGCAGGTGGTGGGGCCAGTGGTGTGGAGCGAAAGGGCGGGTCGCGTGGCTGCCGGGAAAGCTTCATCTCCTCGCCCTTTGTGTCCAACCGCTGTGCGGCGGGCGGTGGGCGGCGGGCTGGCGGTTGCGCGCCGCTGACCGCGGCAGCGTGGTCGGTCGGGGGTGGGTTGGGCGTCCGTTGGAGCCGCACCACCGTGTTTGGGCTGGGCGGAGCATCGTGTGGGAGTGGGGGTGGCTCAGAGTTCTCTCTGGCTGTGGGGGCCTGGTTGCCGACCACCTGAGTGGGGAGAACGGGCGCTGGCGCGACGCTGGACGCGGGTTCGGGGGAGAGCGGCTGGCGCGTGGTGTGCCGGAACGGGCGTGGGTGGGGGGAAAACGTTGGCGAAAGTTGTGGTGCGTCCGACCGCTCCGCGAGCGCGGGGAGCGGTTCTTCCCTCTCTGCCGCTATCCCGTGCTCCTGCCGTGGCTCCGATTTTGTGGCTGCCATAGTGGGGCTGGGGCTGATGGTAGGTTGTGGGTGGGGTAGAGGGGGAGACGGCGTGCTTGCCGCGAACGGGTCGCCTGCATAGTCGGCGGTTGCGCGTGGCGCACCGCATAGTGGGGGGGCGAGAGAGAGCACCCCGGAGTTGTCCGTGAGCCGGGCGATGAGCCGCTGCAAGTATCGCGTCATACCGACCACCTCCGCGGGCGCGGAGCTTCCGCCTCTATGAGCGCCACATACATGCGGCGCTGTCCGCGCGGCAGGCTGAGGATCTCCTCGAGCCCCCAACCGTAAGCCACCGCCAGGCGGTGTACCTCCCAGGCAAGTTGCTTCCGTTCGGCGCTCAGAGCGGAGAGCAGGTACGTCTGGATGTCAAAGTGGACGGCCTGGACGTGGTCGCACTCTGGACAACGCACCTGGAGGTCCAGGTCCACCACCGGCGCGACCTCCATCATTGCTGCCTGCACGGCTTGGGGTTCCTG
>JAOZPF010000152.1:1864-6986 GCA_029932895.1 Anaerolineae bacterium
GTTCCTGTGCCGGGTCGCCCATCACCACACAGCGGGCCAGCAGCTCCCGTTCCGCCTCGTCGGCAGGCAGGTGGTACACGGCAAGCTCGTCCTCACCCGTGGGGAGCCGAAAGCGGCGACCATCGGGGAGGGCAAAGAGGCCGTCTGCCCCCCGTTCCACGGCTGCCGGGGTTGCTCTCGTCAGATTATCGAGCAACTCTTGGAGGTCAAAGTCCAGGTCAAAGTACTCGGAGCAGGCGCGGCAGCGCAGAGTGCTCTCGACGCGAGAGCTATAGGTGCGCGCATAGATCGCCACGAGAAGACGGTCCCGGTCCGCTGCGGCCAGGCTGGCGGCAGAGCCGGGGCCGACCGCGATGCCCGGCTCGTCGACCAACAGCCCGTCGAGCAAGCGGATAGCCGTCGCCGTGTCTGTGGCGCGCACTGATATCTCGTCATACCCACAGACCTCGCGTAGGCCGGCCCACGCGCCACCCGGCACGAGGTCCAGGGCCACGTAGTCAGCAACCATGGTCAAAACCTGGCCTGCAATCAGGTCTCGGTCGGCTCTGTCACCGACTCGTCCCGTTCCCAGCCCTCGTTCTGAAGCACCATGCTCTCGATAGCCACGGCGTTGGCGTTGGCGTCCAATTCTGGCAATGCCTGGTACTCGGACACCCAGCAGCGATAGATCTTGTAGGCTTTTACCACAACGCCCTGCTCGTTGAGCAGCTCGATGATAATATCCTTGCGAAAGTTCTTGAGGGAGATAGCCGCGTCGCCGTCGGTGTTATAGATCAGGTTGGCCCACTGTTCGAACTCGGGGTCGTGGGTGACTCCTCGTTCGAGGGTGATGGGCTCGAATTTCCATGTACTGGGCGAGACGCGCGCGGTACTGGGGTCGCCACCCTCGCGGTGGGTGACCGGTTCCGTGGAGCGCTTGAGCGCGCTGATCTTGCTGACGCCGGCGACATATCTACCATCCCACTTGATCCGGAACTTGAAGTTCTTGTAGGGATCAAAGCGGTGCGTGTTGACACTGAACTGCGGCGACATGGACTCCTCCTTACGTCTGAATCTGTCCGGCCATCTGTTGCAGGTAGAGGATCACAAACTCTGCCGGCTTGAGGGGGGCGAACCCGACCCAGATGTTCACGATACCCAGATTGCGGTCCGTCTCGGTGGTGGTCTCTGAATCGCACTTGACAAAGTAGGCATCCTTTGGTTTCTGGCCCTGGAAGGCCCCTTTGCGGAAGAGATCGTGCATAAAAGCGCCGACGTTGAGGCGAATCTGTGCCCACAACGGCTCGTCATTTGGCTCGAACACCACCCACTTGAGACCGCGGTAGAGGCTCTCTTCGATGAACAGGGCCAGGCGGCGGATGGGGATATACTTGTACTCGCTGGTAAAGTCGTCATCCCCGTCCATAGTGCGCGCGCCCCAGTTCACCACGCCGTTGGGAAAGATGCGGAGCGTGTTGATCGCCCTCTTGTTCAGCACCCCATTCTCCCGATCCGAGAACGCATACTCCAGGCCGACGATGCCGCGCAGGTCGGCTTCTGTCCCAGCCGGCGCTTTCCATACCCCGCGGCTGCCGTCGATGCGCGCCATCAGCCCGGCGATCGCGCCGCTGGGAGCGACCTTTTTCACCGTGCCGTTCTCCCTGATCTTGATGCGGGGGTAAAAGATGGCGCTGTGATCCTTGACGAGCCCCACGCGGAGGCCATTGACGCCCTTTTGGGCGTGGGTGGCCTCGTCGATATCTTTCCACGCGGGGGGATCGATCAGCAGGAAAGCGCGCCGCTGCTGGCAGAACACACTCGCCGGGCCCCAGAGGCTCTTGACCGTGCTGGAGCTGTGTTCTTTGTCTCGGGGCAGGATCATGAGGTTGAAGAGAGCGACCTCCTTGTCAATGATCTTGAAGGCGTCGTTGTACTCTTTGAGCGTGGGCTTGGTGCCGTCCGACCCGGCGACGCCAGGAGTTTGATAGTTCCCCTGGCCCGTGGCCCCCAGGCTGTAGTAGCGCACGTTGTTGGCGAACAGGGCGGTGACGGGGTCGGCAGGGGCATTGGTCTTGAAGCTGCCCTGACTGTTGTCCCCGCCGTCGCCGGGTATCAACGCCAACCGCGAACCCCACATCTCGGCCGACCAGCGGAAGTTGGGGTCGCTATCCCTCTTGGCGTTGATGGCGGCCGCGATGATGGACAGCTTTTCTCGCACCCCATCGCTGTTGCCGGTCTCACTGGGGGAGTAGCCATCTTGGTACATCCTGGTCTCGGTCGAGCTGGTGTCGGTGTTGAGGCTGGTGAGGAGGTCGATGGACGTGGTGCCGATGGTGATTTGATCGAACGCCGTCTGTTTCAACCCGGCGAAGGTGATGATCCCGCTGCGCTTGAGCACGACGCCGGTGGGGGCGGGGCGGAACTTGGCATAGCGCCCGACGTCGAGGCCGCCCTGGGCCGCTCCCAGCATAAGCGGCACAGCCAAGTCGTTGGCCGTCGCCGGCTGGATTCTGACGTTGCCCTTTGTGGAGGAGATGCGCATCAGCACCGTGGTCTGGTTAGGCTGCCCGGCCAGGCCGGTTGGCCCCGCCGTGGTGAACGTCACCGTGACCTGCGAGCCGCCCGGCAGGTTGGGATTGATGAGCTTGGCGATCTCGGCACCCAGGTTGTTCACGGCGCCGGCCGCAGTGTTCAACGGGGGCTTGGTAAAGTCGATGGAGGACAGATCGACGTTGACATACTCTCCCCCGTCCACGCTGATGCGGAAGCAGTGGGTGGGATTGGTAGCGTTCTTGCCGATCAGATTTTTGGCCGCGTCGCGAAAGTCCGTGTTGGTGCGCTTGGGGATGGGCCGCCCGGACTGTGAGTAGCCGCTGTCGGCGGGGGTCGGGCCTGCGCTCACATCCTTTAGTCGGACCAGGCTCGAATTCTGATTGACATAGTCCACCGCATAGCGCGCATCATTGGGGTCCATCGAGAGTGCTGTCCAGAGTTCCCTATCCGTCTTGACAGTCGCGCCGGTGCTGTTCTTGGTCCAGCGAAAGACCTCCAGGTTGAAAGTCGACTCTGGGTACTGACCGTTGTAGGTGACGGCGAGGCGGATAGTATCCCCCACCAGGCCTGGCGATTTGGCCTCGATTTGCAGGACATTGCTCGTTCCGTTCTCATCCTTGAGGGTCACCTTGGATGACTGGGCGTCCTTGGCGATCCTCATCACATAGCAATCGGTGCCGCCGTTGGCAAAGAACAGCCTGACCTGGCGGGGCATATCACCCTGGCTACAATCGGCGGAGAACTTGCGCACAAAGTCGCTATAACTCTGACAGCGCTTGGGCTCGTTCATCGGGCCGTACTTGGTGCGACCGATGAAGAGAGCGATCGACGTGCTCACACCGACAATCGTTCGAACGCCACTTGGTACCTCCTGGACGTAAACGCCAGGATACGTTGGTGTGACAGGCATTGGAAACCTCCTTAGCTCAGATCACTTTCGAGCTTGGTCCTCGAGACTCAACCTTGAGCGACATATTCAGCCATAAACCGACCTCCTCTTTATGGCACGTCCTGCCTTTCGCATAGTAACCTCCCTCCAAGCACCACAGGTATAATCAGCCAAGGCGCGCCAACCAGGCCTTTAGGCCGCGCTTTTTCCAGGGGCGCACTCCCATTTGCTCCAGATAAGAGCCGATGAAGAGGGTGATGTCGTCGAGACTGCTGATGTATTGCCGTTCGCCGCTGGGGACGTGGGTGATATAGCCGCGCCAGATAGCTTGCCCGGCCTCCTCGGCGGTCTCTTCGAGCCAGACCTTGACAATGAAGGGATGGGTGTTTATCTCGAACTGGTCCATACAGCCACCATCTGTGAGCTGGTGTAGGGGGAAAGCAAAGCACGCCGAGCCCCAACGGCGTGCCGGCAAGAACAGTATACAGGGGGTGCGTATCCCAGGTCGTTCTGTGGGTGTATCCTCAGGTATTCCCGGGGGAGGGCGTCTCTTTCCCTTTTCCTTAGGGGGGCCTGGCTTTCTGAGCGCGGGGGTTCGGCCCTATGCGGGCCAGCGGGCTATTAATGTGACATCGTCGGGGTAGCTACTCCCGGTCGCTCATAGCTGCGTCGATTGCCTGAATAGTCTGTTGGACCTGTTTTTGCAGGTCGACCAGGATAGCGCGGAGTGGCCCAAGGTGGCGAGGCAGGTCGGCTGGCGCGAGGGTTGCGGTCGTCTCGAGCTGGTCCGCTCTGATTTGCTCACAGAGCTTGATAGTGCGGCTGGAGGGTTTTACCGAGACCTCCCTTTCCAGCGCCGAGACACAGCGCTCGTACTGGCGCAGCGCGGCGGTGCGATCGCCGGCCAGGTAATGGAGGCGCATCAGGCGGCGGTGCGTGCGCTCGCGGGCGCAGTCGTAGCGCAGGATACGCACGCCATAGACCAACCCGGTTTCGTATTCCTGGCGGGCCTCGCAATATCCCATCAGCTTGTCCAGCATGGCGAGATAGAGGTGTTGGAGGCGTTGCCGCTCGTGGAGGCACCAGTCCTGGTACCATCCCTCCAGCAGGTCCCCCTGGTACAGCTCCACGGCCTGCCGCAGCACCTGGGCGCATGGAGCGTCGAGCTCGGTCCCGGGTACGCCCTGAGCCATGGAGAAAGCCTGCTCGAACGTCGCCACATCGAGCCACAGGTTGGCCGCCGGGTTGAACTGGACCCAGCCGGACTCGAGGAGCAACAGCGGGTCACTCGAACCCGTGACCGCTGGCTCGAGGCCGGCCTGGAGTCGCCAGAGAGCCTTGCGCAGGTATCGTTTTGACCTAGGGCCAGGGCTCTCGCTCCACAGCAAGTTAGCCAGTGTCTCGCGGGGGTGGGGGCGGTCGCGGTAGAGCAATAGATAGCAGAACAGTTCCTGCACTTTGAGCGCGTCCAGCCCGGTCAAGACGCGCTCGCCGCAGCGTGCGTTGAACCTTCCAAAGAGGGAAACATGCAGGACGCTCATAAGTTCTCCTCTTGCTTTCCCGATCCCCGGTGGGATTTTCTGGCGTGTTGCCGGTATATAGTTGTGACTACGTTGAGTCATCGTCTGTGGGGGACGAGCAAGGGTAAGGAGAACGGAGCGTGTTAGAGAGAGCGGTTCTTTTTTGGCTAGGGTGTAGTCT
>JAOZPF010000153.1 GCA_029932895.1 Anaerolineae bacterium
CGTCCCATCGCTCATCGTCCGTTCCCCCATCGTCCCATCGCTCATCGTCCGTTCCTCCACCGTCCCACCGCTCATCGTCCGTTCCTCCACCGTCCCATCGCCCATTGTTCATTCCCTCATTGTCTCATTGTTCATTGTTCCTCCTTACCCTCCTCGCTCTCTACCCCGCCCTGTGGGCCGACCCGCTGGGAGTGGTGCAGGCCCTGGCAAGCTTTGGCGAGCACCACATAGAGATGGCTCAGCGCCCCATCTTTTTCCTCGGCCAGATGACCTACCACCCCGGCCCCACTTTTTACCCCCTCGTCCTGCTCGTCCGCATCTCTCCTGTTGTCCTGGTCGGCCTGCTCATCGGCCTGGTTCGACTACGTCGTCTGTCTCCCGCGCGGCGTCTGCTGCTGGTGACGCTGGTCGCATTCGCCATCTTTTTTGGCGCAGTGGTCAGCATAGCGGCCAAGCAACACGACCGCTACCTGTTGCCAGCCTTCCCGCCGCTGGCGCTCGCCGCTGCCCTCTCTCTGCCCTATTCTTTCTACCAGCGCCGTTTCAAGCCTTTCATCCCCGTCGTGCTCCAACTGGCATTTCTCCTCCCCTTTGTTGCCCACCCTCTTACCTATGCCAACCCGCTGCTGGGCGGGCCGTGGGTGGGGGGGCAGGTGATCTCGCTGGAGTGGGGAGAGCGGATGGGGATGGTGGCGCGGCAACTGAACGGACTGCCGCAGAGCGCGCAACTGACCGCTGCCGCTGCCAACGTGCCCTCCTTTGCCGCCCTCTTTGCTGGTCACACCGTCCCTCTGGACGACGCCCACACGCCTCTCGCCGACCTGGTCGTTCAGTCGACTGGCGTCCTATCCAACACCGCCCCCCTACAGCAGGCCACCTTCCTGGCCGCTCACGCCAGCCCTGATGCCTTGATCCTCCTCGACGCCGCCACGCCACTCTTGCGCCACTATGACGGGCCGGGTGAGTTGGCGTCTCCCGCTCTGCCCGACGAGGCCGCCCTTGCCGCCTGGCTGGCGGAGCAGGCTGCCGGGCGGGACGCGATCTGGCTGGTCTCCTCGCCGGCGGCATCGCCCATCACCGCCGCCCAGTTGCGCCGCCAGGTGGAGTGCATCGCCACACCGGTGAGCACCGCCACCGTTGCTTCTGCCACCATCACCCGCTTTGACATCCGCCCCTCGTCCCCCGTCACCACTCCTTCTCCTTATCGCGCCCTCTTTGGCGGTCGACTGCTCCTAGTCGACGGCGCGCTCCCGCCGGCCGTGGCCTGGCCCGACCCCCTGCGCGTGACCATCCGCTGGCAGGCTCTGGGTGTTCCCCCCACTGCCTATCGCTCCGTGCTCACGTTGCGGGGTGGGGAGGGGAGCGAATGGGCCAGCGGTGACCAGTTGGTGGTGAACGACGTGACCTTTCCCACCTCGGCCTGGGCGCCGGGTGAGTGGGCTGATATGGTCTACACCCTGACCCCGCCGCCGCCCATTCCTCCCGGCGAATATGCATTGGAAGCATCTCTCTATGATGCGGCCAGCGGGGCGGGGCTGGGAGGTGCCGGCCCCGATGGGGCCTTTTGCGGCACGCGCGTGGTGCTGGGAACGGTGACCATCGCGATGCCCGCCGCGCCGCCCAGCCTCGCTGACCTGGGGCTGGTCGAGCCGCTGGCCCTTTCCGCCGGCCCGCTGACGCTGTTGGGATTGGAACCGCCGGCGGCGCAACTGCTCTCTGGTGACCGACTGCTGCTCGCTGCTTTCTGGCAAGCCGACACAGCGCCGGAGGAGGACTACCGTGTCCGCTTGCGGCTCGTCGATGGTACTGGGGTTGTTGGCCTGGAGCGCACGTTGGACCTCAGCCCTTTTCCCACCTCCCGCTGGCGGGCCGGGGACCGGTTCGAGAGCCGCTATGGGCTGCACCTCTCCCCCGAGCTTGGTCCCGGCAGCTACCGACTGACGCTCAACGTGCTGGATGGCACTGGCGTTGCTATTTGGCGGGCGGACGAGGAGTTGACCGCGGTGGAGGTTCTGCCCCGCGAGCGTTCCTTTGAGCTGCCTCAGATTCCCCATTCGCTCGACTTTTCCTTCGGCGAGGCCGCCCGTCTGCGGGGGTATGGCTTGGAACGGGCGGAAGCTGTCCCTGGTGAATCGCTCCACCTGACACTGGTCTGGCAGGCAATGGGGCCGGCCGATCGTGATTACACACTCTTTGTCCACCTCCTGGGGCCAGACGGTATCGTCCACGGTCAGATCGACCGGCTCGATTATAGCGCACCGCCGACCAGTTGGGCCGTGGGGCAGGTGCTGGTCGACGAGATCGACCTGCCCGTCGCCGCCGATGCGCCGCCGGGGAGCTACCGGATCGCCGTTGGCTTTTACGACGCCGCCTACGGTGACCGCCTTTCCGTCACAGACGAGGCCGGCACGCCCTTACCCGATGACCGGGCACTCCTGCCCGCTGTGGTCACCGTCACCGGAGCCACGCCATGACGACCCCTCGCAATTCGCCCCTCGCAATTCGCCCCTCGCAATTCGTAGTCCTCCTCCTCCTCTGCGCCGTCGCCATCACCCCGTTGCTCCACACCGCTTCCCCCTGCTCCCACGACGGGGACTTTCACTACTTCCGGGTGGTGGCAATGCGCAGCGCGCTTGAGCAGGGGCTTCCCTTCACCCGCTGGCTGCCGGACCTGGCTTTTGGTTACGGGTATCCATTTTTCAATTACCGCGCCCCCCTCTCCTACTACCTGGCCTTGGGCCTGTGGCTGACCGGCCTCTCTCTTCCCATAGCTCTCGACCTGGTCTATGCACTCTCCATCGTCGGCAGCGCTGTGGGGGCCTACCTGCTGGCGCGGGATCTCTTTGGACCCACAGCAGGGATTGTGGCGGCGGTTGCTTACGCCTACGCACCCTACCAGTTCCTCGACGCCCTCTTGCGGGCCAACGCTCCCGAGTCGGTCGCTCTGGCGCTGATGCCCTTTATCCTGTGGTCGTTCCGCCGCCTGGTGCTGGAGGGGAGACGGCGCTGGTTCCTGACCTCCCTTGGCTTGCTGGTCGGCCTGTTCCTGACCCACAACATCTCCAGCCTGTTGTTCACCCCCTTTTTGCTGGCCTATCTAGCTGTGCTGTGGCTGGTCTATCGGCGCGACGGGCACTGGATCCAGGTGGCGGGGGCGCTGGTGCTGGCCTTTGGACTGATGGCCTGGTTCCTGGTGCCAGCGCTGCTAGAGCAGGGATACGCCCAGCTTCATATGTCCCGCGTCACCCGCAATAATGACTTTCATTACAACTTTTTGGGATTGGCCGAGATGTTCGCCCCGCCCGCCCCCGTCGACACTGCGCTGATGAACCCGCCGATGGAAATTCACCTCGGACTGGTGCCAGCGCTGCTGGCGGCATTGGGGTTGGTCGTGGGACTGGCAGGGGCGGGAGCCGGGTCGGCAGACCGGCAAGGGGGGAAGCATTCCCGCGAACGGCTGACCGCTCTGGTCTTTTTTGCCGCCTCAACTCTCCTCTTTTTGTTCCTGAGCACCAACGGTTCCCTCTGGTTGTGGGAGAACCTGCCCCTGTTGCCCTTTGTCCAATTCCCCTGGCGGTTTGTGGGCCGCGCCACCCTTCCCCTCGCCCTTCTCGCCGGGGCACTATTCACCCACCAACCGACCGGTCGCCCGGTCAGCTCGCTCCTGTCCCTCTCTGCCTGCCTCCTCCTCATCGTCGCCGCCCTTCCCACTCTCTACCCGCCCTATGGGACCTGTCCGCGCGCCCCTCGGCCCACTGTTGCGGACATCCACCGCTACGAGCATCAAAGCGGGATGGTGGGAGTTGACCCGGAAGGGTCATATTTCCCGGTCTGGGTGGAAGAGCGGCCCGAGGGGTCGCCGCTGGAGGGGCTATATGCCTCTGGGGAGCCTGTTGCCCGTTGGGACGGAACGGCCATGCCGGAGGGCGCGACCATCCTTGAGGCCTATTATGGTCCCAACCGCGCCCAGGTGACGGTCGAATCGCCCGTTCCCTTTCGTGCCCGTTATCTCTCCTTCTACTTTCCTGGCTGGCGCGTGCGGGTGGACGGGGAGCCGGTGGACACGTTCCCCACCGACCCCGCGGGGCTACTCAGCTTCGACGTGCCGGCCGGTCGTCACACGATCGCTGTGCGCTTTGGCGAGACCTCCCTCCGTCTGGCTGCCGATGTGCTCTCGCTGCTCAGCCTCCTCGCCCTGGTTGTTCTCTCCCTTCGCCCCTCGCAATTCGCAATTCGCCCCTCGCCCCTCGCCCCTCGCAATTCGCAATTCGCCCCTCGCCCCTCGCTCCTCCTCGCCCTTCTTCTCCTCACTTTCAAACTGGCCGTCGTGGACCGCGTGGCGACCCCATTCCGCCACTCTGCCCTGCAAGCTGATGGCACTCTGCCCGGCGTGGACCACCCGTTGCAGCAGCCCTACGAGGATGGATTGGTGCTGATCGGCTACGACATAGGCGCGACCGCGATGGACGCCGACGGGACACTGCGCCTGGACCTTTACTGGACTGCCCGCGCATCCCCCTCCCGCCGCTATCAAGCCACTGCCTATTTGGTCGGTCCCGACGGCTTTTTGTGGAGCCCGCGCAACAGCTTCCGCCCCCGGGGCTACCACCGCCCGCCGCGCACGGAGAACTGGGGGCCGGGCCAATATGCCCTCGACAGCCACGAGATCGAGCCCCTCCCTGGCACGCCGCCAGGCCTATACCGGGTCGTCGTGGCGATGTTCGACCGGGAGACGCTGGCCCCCCTCGCGGTGCTGGACGCAGCGGGCCAACCTGTCGCGCCGGAGCTGACGCTGGCGGAAGTCACCCTGACCCGCCCCCACTCTCCTGCAGAACCGCCGGCGGGCAGCGGGACCGACCTGGGCCCGCTCGCTCTTTTGTCTGCCGGCATTGACC
The DNA here is from genome assembly GCA_029932895.1 of Anaerolineae bacterium. Classification (GTDB taxonomy): domain Bacteria; phylum Chloroflexota; class Anaerolineae; order B4-G1; family DUEL01; genus JAOZPF01. Next base: position 4,896 of record JAOZPF010000153.1, read on the forward strand.
GCACCCAGGCCGCCCCCGGCGATTCGGTGTATGCTACCCTGCTGTGGCGGGCCGACGAGGACATCGCCGTGACCTACACCGCCACCTTCTCCCTGCTCGGTCCCGACGGCTCCACAGCCGCCGCCTATTCTGTGCCTCCCTCTGTCTCCTGGTACCCCACCACCCGCTGGCTCGCCGGCGACGTCTGGCGCGGACAGCACTCCCTCCGGTTGCCGGCGGGGCTAGAGAGCGGCCTCTATACCTGGACGCTCCAGCTCTGCCAGGCGGAGGCCAGCGACTGCCAGCCGCTGGGAGCGCGGGTCGCGGTGGGAAGCCTCCAGGTGACCGCACCAGAGCGGTTGTGGGAGCCCCCCCCGCTGGATGTGGAGGTCAACGCGCGTCTGGACGACGCTGTCACCCTGTTGGGCGCCGACCTGCGACCCGCAACCCGGCGTCTGCAACCCGGATCCACCCTCACCGTCACCCTGGTCTGGCGTGCGGAAGAGACCGCGGCCGAATCGTACCACGTCTTTTTGCACCTCATCGGTCCCGACGGACACGTCGTCGCCCAATCCGACGGCGTTCCGGCGAACTGGACCCGCCCCACCACGGGCTGGCTGCCGGGTGAGGTGGTGCCGGATGAGCGGGTACTGGCGGTGCCAGAGGGTGCTGTTGGGGGTAATTACACGCTATGGGTGGGGATGTATCGCTACCCCTCCCTGGAGCGGCTCCCGGCCTTCCGCGCCGATTCCACCCCCTGGCCCGATAGCCGCATCCCGCTGACAGAGCTGCGTCTCACCGCCCCCTGACGGAAGAGCCATGACCGCCCGCAATTCGCAATCCGCCATTCGCAATTCGCTCCTCCCCCTCTGCCTTCTGGCTTTCCTCCTGCGCCTCTTTCTTCTCGACGCCCAGCCCATCTGGTGGGACGAGGGGATCAGCATTCACCTGGCTCACTCCAGCCTGACCGCGATCGTCGCCAATCGGGCGGGGAACCTGCACCCACCGCTATACTTTTTTCTGCTCAAAGGCTGGATCGCTCTGGCTGGTGATTCCGCTTTCAGCGCCCGTTTCCTTTCCGCCCTGTTCAGCACCCTGCTCGTCCCGGCGCTATATGCCTTTGGGCGTCGCTGGCTTGGCCGCCGGGCGGGGTTGTTCGCTGCACTGCTGGGCGGACTGTCGCCGCTGTACGTCATCTACGCGCAGGAGGTCCGCGTCTACGGGCTGTTGCCCCTGGTCTACCTGGCCCTGCTAACCCTCGCCCGCCGCCTCGTCGCCCCTCGCAATTCGCAACCCGCCCCGCGCTCCCCCTGGTTCCTGCTCGCTGCTGTAGAGACACTGGCCCTGGCGCTCCACTATATGTCCCTCTTTGCCGTTGTCTGTGTCGTCATCACTATGGCGGTCCGCCTGCGCCGTCGCCGCGCCGACCTCTTGCGCCTGCTTGCCGTCCAAATACTAGCGGCCTTGCTCCTCCTGCCCTGGCTGCTGACAGTCATGCGCCACGCTTCCGCCCTCACCGCCCGACTAGGGATGAGCAACTGGCGGGCCGAGCCGGTCACTCTGGCCCACTTTGCGCGGCTGCTGTGGACCTTTCAACTGACTGGGTTGACCTCCTTGGTCACCGACCCGGTCGCCATCGTGCTGACCGTTGCCGTCGGGCTGACGCTGGCTGGCGGACTTGGCCTGCTCATCGCTTCCGCCTCGCGCCGGCGTGCCGTCTCTCTATTGCTTGATTGGCTGCTCCCCCTCGCCTCTGCCCTGGTTGTCTGGCTCCTTCGCCCCCTCTCCCATCCCCGCTACGTTCTCCTCTTTACCCCGCCTCTCCTGCTCCTGTGCGCCCTGGTCCTCGACCGGCTCCTGGATCGTTCCTGGCTCGCCAGAGGACTGGCGTTGCTTCTCGCCCTCTCGCTTCTCATCACCTTTGCCTTTTCCCTCCGCGCCTACTTTTTCGACCCCCGCTTTGGCAAGGACGACACGCGCTCCGTCGCTGCTGCCATAGCCGCCCGCGCTACGGCGGACGACCTGGTCCTGGTTCCCCCGGAGGATTGGTCGGTCCCCTATTATTATGACGGCCTGGCCCGCGTGGAGATGATCCGACCTACCGACGACCC
>JAOZPF010000154.1:0-3771 GCA_029932895.1 Anaerolineae bacterium
GGCCCTCGTGGCCGTCTCGTGGCCGTCTTGTGGCCGTCAGTTTGCCGTCCACGGGAGCGGATGGTGTGACCTACCAAATTGATACAGACTCATCGCCGGGCGGGTGTTTGCCTCTCCCCCCCGTCAATGGTAGAATGAGCTGGCACCTGTGGCCTGTGACCTACGCTAGCACCGGGAGCGACTCTTATGGACATACCTGATTTGCGCTGGTGGGGCTGGGGAACGCTCGACCGCACGTTTCCCCTGGAAGGCCGGCCCCGTTTCTGGCCGATGCTCAAGGGGTGGCTGGGCCTGCCCGACGACCTGCGACACCGTCCCCCTGTGCCGTTGGAAGAGATCGACCTCCGCCCCTCCCGCCTGGACGATCCCGTGCTCGTCTCCCTGCGCCGCCTGCTGGGAGAGGAGGCAGTCCGCACGGACAAGCGGGCCCGCGTCGAGCACAGTTGCGGCAAGGCCTACCGCGACCTGGTGCGGGTGCGGGCCGGCGTGGTCCCCAACCCACCCGACGCAGTCGTCTACCCCGCCGACGAGGGGCAGGTGGCGGCGGCGCTGGCCTGGGCCACTGAGCGGGACATCGCTGTCATCCCCTTTGGCGGGGGAAGCAGCGTTCTGGGCGGGGTGGAGCCGGAACCGGGCGAGCGGCCCACCATCACCCTGGATATGGCCCGGCTCGACCGGCTGGTCTCGCTCGACCGCACCTCCTGGACGGCGCGCATTCAGGCGGGAGCGCGGGGGCCGGAGGTGGAAGCGCAGCTCAATGAGCAGGGCTTTACCCTGGGCCATTTTCCCCAGTCCTTCGAGTTCTCCACCCTGGGCGGCTGGATCGCCACCCGCGCCGCCGGACAGACCTCCACCGGCTATGGCAAGATCGAGGACCTGACCCAGGCAGTGCGGCTGGTCGCCCCGGCGGGGATCGTCGAGACGCGGAACACACCCGCCACCGCCACAGGGCCGCGCCTCCTCCGCGCCCTGGTCGGCTCTGAGGGGACGCTGGGGGTGATCACCGAGGCGACGATGCGGGTCCGGCCGCGACCGCCGCTGCAGGACTATCGCGCCTTTCTCTTCCACCACCTGGAGGATGGAATAGCAGCGCTGCGGGAGCTGCTGCAACACGGTCCACGCCCCACCATCGCCCGCCTCTCCGACCCGCCAGAGACGGCGAGCCTGGCGGTGATGGCCCACGAGCACCGTGGGCTCCGCTCCCTCTTTGACCGGGCCATGGGCGGGTACTTGACGGGCAAGGGATACCGGTTGGTCGATGAGGAAATGACCGACCGCGCCACGCCCGGCGCGATGGACCTGAGCACGGTCTCGGTGTTCCTCCTGCTGGGGTACGACGGTCAGCCAGGACCGGTGCGGGAGCATTGGCGCAGGGCGCTGCCGGTCTGCCGCGACCACGGCGGGCTGGCCCTCGGACGGGCCGCCGCCGAATCCTGGAAGCGCGATCGCTTTGCCCAACCCTACCTCCGCGATACGCTCCTGGAGGCCGGCGTGATGGTGGACACACTAGAGACCGCCACCTCCTGGTCGAACCTGGCGCACCTCTATGAGGAGATGACGGCTGCGATTCGCAGCGGGATTCAGGCCAGCGGCGGCGGACCGGGGTTCGTGATGACCCACATCTCCCACGTGTACGAGTGGGGAGCGTCGCTCTACACCACCTTCCTGGGGCGGCAGGTGACGGGACGGGAGATAGAACAGTGGTGGGAGGTCAAGCGAGCGGCGACGGAATCGATCCTGGCGGCCGGCGGGACGCTGAGCCACCACCACGGCATTGGGCGGGACCACGCCCCCTGGCTGGAAGAGGAGGTCGGACCGGTGGGGATGGCAGCGCTGCGGGCGTTGAAGCGGGCTTTCGACCCGGCGGGGATGATGAACCCCGGCGTGCTGCTGGAACGGTGAGGGCCAGGCCCGTCACGAGGTCATCCGTATGGAACAGCCACCTCCCATCCGCCAGCGCCCCTTCTCCGCCGCTGCGCGGGAGGAGAGCCTGGACCTCCTGCAGGAGGGCGAGTTCGACCTGCTGGTCATCGGCGGGGGGATCACCGGCGTGTCGGTGGCGCGGGACGCGGCGCTGCGCGGGCTGCGCACCGCGCTGGTGGAAAAGGGCGACTTGGGTTCCGGCACCAGCAGCCGCTCCTCGCGGCTGATCCACGGCGGACTGCGCTACCTGGAGAACTACCAGCTCGGTCTGGTTCTGGAGTGCTGCAACGAACGGCGGGTGATGCGCCGGGTCGCCCCGCGCCTGGTGCGCCCGCTGCCGTTTCTCTACCCCCTCTACCGCGGTCAGAAGCCAGCCCCCTGGAAACTGCGGCTGGGACTCAACCTCTATGACGCGCTGAGCCTCTTTCAGAACGTGCAGCGCCACCGCTGGCTGAGCGCGGCGGAGACAGCGCGACGAGAGCCGCTCCTGGGTGGACGAGGACTGCTGGGGGCGGCCCGCTTCTACGACGCCCAGGTGGACGACGCCCGGCTGACGATGCTGGTCGCCCGCGCGGCCCACAGCGCCGGGGCGGTGGTCGCCAGCTACACCGAGGTCGTGGGCCTGCTGCGAACGCAGGGAAAAGTGCGCGGGGTCGTGGTGCGGGACCGCATCGCCGGAGGAGAGCGGGAGGTGCGGGCGCGGGTGGTGGTCAATAGCACCGGCGTCTGGGTAGATGCGGTGCGGCAGTGGGACGTCCACACCAAAGGGGCGACGGTCCGCCCCACCAAGGGGATCCACCTCGTCTTTGCGCGCCACCGTCTGTTCACCCAGCACGCGCTCACCTTTGATTCGCCCCGCGATGGCCGCCACATCTTTTTGATCCCCTGGGGGACCTATGCCGTCCTCGGCACCACCGATACCGACTATGCGGGCGACCTGGACCATCCGGCGGCGACGCGGGAGGATGTGGAATATTTGCTAGAGGCCCTGGTCCACATCTTTCCCGGCGCTCAGGTCGGCCCGGATGACGTGGTCAGCACCTACGCCGGGCTGCGCCCGCTGCTCTATGCCGAAGGAGGCACCTACGCCCTCTCCCGCGAACACCAGGTGCTGGAAAGCCCGTCGGGGCTGATCACGGTGGCGGGGGGCAAGCTGACGACGGCCCGGCTGATGGCGGAGCAGATTGTGGACCGGGTGGAGCGGAGGTTGGCGGAACAGGGGCGGCGGGCGACCCGCCCCAACAGCACCAGGAAGCCAATTCCGGGGGCAGAGCGGGCCTGGGTGGCGGCAGCGATGGCTGACGAGGAGGCCCACGCCCACCTGGTCGATGCCTACGGCACGGACGCGGCCTGGGTGCTGGCCTATGCGGAGGAGAACCCAGAACTGGGGGAGCGGATCGTGCCTCAACTCCCCTACCTGATGGCCGAGCCGCTCTATGCGGTGCAGCACGAGATGGCCCTCACCCTGAGCGACGTCCTGATCCGCCGCACCCACGTCATCTATGAGGTGCGGGGCGGGGGGACCGAGCGGGCGCGGGCCGTGGCGGAAACGATGGCCCCGCGACTGGGATGGGATGAGGCTGAGGTGACACGGCAGGTGGCTGATTACGCGGCCCAGGTGGCGCTCACCCAGGAATGGCGCGAGGAGAACGGCACGGGATGACCAAGCGTCAGTGGACCATCGCCCAGGTGTCCGCCGTTGCCGCCTTCCTGGCACTTTGGCTGGTGGGGCTGGGGGCCCTGGGTATCACCTTCGCCTCCAACAGCCGCGCGACCCCCACCCTCCAGGCCGACATAGCGGTCGTCTCCCCGGCACCCACCGCCTCTCCATCCCCATCCCCCACCGCC
>JAOZPF010000154.1:3781-6966 GCA_029932895.1 Anaerolineae bacterium
CACGCCGCCGCCGCCGACCCCCACCGTCACACCGCCGCCGCCGACTCCCACCGTCACGCCGCTGCCACCGACCCCCACCGCCACCCTGCCGCCACCGACTCCCACCGTCACGCCACTCCCCCCTGTCCCCACCCTGCCGCCTCCCTTTCCCGATTTCCACCCCAGCCGCCCGACGCCGGAGCCCGCCCTGCCCATCCCTACCGCCGTCGCCCCGGTCCCGGTGGCCGACCACACGGTCAACATCGCCGTGATGGGCAGCGACCGGCGGCCGGAATGGTCCGAGTGGCACACCGACGCTATCCACATCGTCTCCATCCAGGTCGACCGGGCCACGGTGACCGTCATCTCCATCCCGCGCGATCTCTACGTCTATATCCCCAATTTCTGGATGAGCCGGATCAATTTCGCCGATTTCTATGGCGATGCCTACGGCTATCCGGGCGGGGGGACAGCCCTCCTGCGCGACACACTCCTCTACAACCTGGGCATCAGCATCGACCACACCGTCCGCACCGACTTTGACGGGCTGATCGGCATCGTGGACACCCTGGGCGGGATCGACGTGCCGGTCCATTGCCGCCTTTCCGACCACTGGCCCTATGCGGACGAGAACGGCGAATACCCGATTTTTACCCTGGAGCCGGGTATGCACCACCTGGATGGCGAGCAGGCGCTCTGGTACGCCCGCTCGCGGATGACCAGCAGCGTTTTTTCCCGCGAGCGCCGCCAGCAGCAGGTGCTGCGAGCGATCTGGCAGCAGGGGCGGAACACGGACGTGCTGCGCCAGCTTCCCACCCTGTGGGGGCAGGTACAGGATATGGTGGTGACCGATATGGGGTTCGACGACGTGGCAGAGCTGGCGCAGGTGGCCTTTTTGGTGCAGGAGCAAAACATCCGCTTTTACAACATCGGCCGGGCCGAGGTGACCCCGTGGACCACGCCGCGCGGCGGGGCGGTCTTTTTGCCCAACTGGGAGGCGATCGAGCCGATCATGGCCGAGGCAATGGCAGAGGTCCCAGAGGCACGGCTGAATCGCACCTTTACCACGGTGGAGGTATGGAACGGCACCCCCAACGCCGATTGGGACCTACTGGCAGCGGATCGGCTGATGCGGGCCGGGTTCCCGGCGGCGGTCGGTCAGCCGGACCGGCATGACTATGCGTTGACGTTCCTCGTCGTCTACAGCGAGTACGCCAAGGGGACCGGGGTAGAGTACCTGCAGCAGATGTTTGACATCCCTGAGGAACGGGTGGTCTATGCGCCGGACTGGAACTCGGCCTATGGTTTTCGCCTGGTCATCGGGGCGGACTACCAGACCTGCGACCAGTAGGGAGGCTGCTACTCCACCTCACCTACCAGCGACCACGGCCCGCTCCAGGTGACGCGCACCGGCACCAGTTGCCCCGTCAGGTCCTGCGCGGCGGTGAAAAAGACCAGCCTGTCGGTGCGGGTACGGCCCCACCAGCGGCCCTTGCGCTTTCCTTCGACCAGCACCTCGACGCGCTGCCCCAGCAGACGGCTGTTGATGGCAGCGACGATCCCGGCCTGGAGGTCGTCCAGCAGCTTGCGGCGGCGCTCCTTCTCCTCCGCCGGAACGTCATCGGGGTAATGACGCGCGGCGACGGTCTGGGGGCGGGGGGAGTAGCGGGCGATGTGCGCCTTGTCCAGCCGCAACTCGGCCAACAGGTCGTAGGTGTGCTGGAACTGTTCCTCGCTCTCGCCGGGGAAGCCGACGATGATGTCGGTGGCGATAGAGACGGAGGGCACAATCTCGCGGATGCGGGCGACGAGGCGGCGATAGTCGTCCGCCGTATAGCCGCGCCGCATCCGCGCCAGCACCTCGTCGTCCCCCGCCTGCACCGGCACCTCGATGTGCTCACAGACCTTGTCCAGACGGGCCACGGCGCGCAGCAGGTCGTCGTTCATCCAGTTGGGATGGCTGGTCAGAAAACGGATGCGCACCAGCCCCTCGATCTCGTGCAGTTGCTCCAACAACCCCACCAACCGCAACCCGGAACCGGCAACCCGATCCTCGCCGTAACGATCCACGATCTGCCCCAGCAGGGTGATCTCGCGCACCCCCTGTGCCGCCAGCGCGCGGGCTTCGGCGACGATCTCGGCGGCGGGACGGCTGCGCTCCGGCCCGCGGCGGTAGGGGATGACGCAATAAGTGCAGGCGTGGGAGCAGCCGAGGAGGATGGGGATGTAGGCCGAGACCAGCCGGCCCCGCTCCGCCCGCGGCAGCAGAAAGCCATCCTGGATGCCATACCGCCGCCCGTCCTCCCGCGCCGCCAGCGCCCGGTCCTCGTCCACCAGCCCCCGCTCCGCCAGATAGTCGAGCAGCGGAGCCGGGTCCGAGGGCGGCATAAAGAGATCGACCCAGGGGAAGCGTTTTTGGAGCGGCGCGGGGTCGCGGTTACCAACCAGGCAGCCCATCAGCGCGACGACCGGCTCCGGGCGGCGGCTCTTGAGCGGCTTGAGCGAGCTGAGGCGGCCGTACACCTTGTCCTCCGCCTGCTGGCGGACGACGCAGGTATTGAGCACGACGATGTCGGCATCCTCGGCCCGTGGGGCAGGCGCGTGCCCCAGCCGCTCCAGCGCCGAAGCCAGACGGCGCGAGTCGGCGATGTTCATCTGACAGCCGATGGTCCAGATGTAGTAACGCATTTTGGGCATACCACCCTTCCCGAGTGACCGCAACGAACCCCTGGGCTTGGTTCGGGGTGACGGATCGGGCCGGTTGAGGTGTGACGACCACAACGCGGTCTATCTTGGGTCAGGAGACCATCCCAGGGAGAATCCAGCTAAAGCCTCGATTCCATACGGTCAGCTTGGCCCTCCAAAAAGACGCGGCGGATGGACGGCAGGTTGAGCAGCCCCCAGGTGGCGATCAGGAACAGCGCCGTCAGCAGCAGGTCGCGGGGGCGGGTCTGGCGGGCATAGTCGGAGCTATCAAAGAGCAGGTGGTTGGCCCAGGCGTGCGCCTGGTAGAGAGTGGCTGTCGCCAGCGCCACCCAACGTCCCCAGGGCCGGAAGCGGGCCAGTCCCACCGCGCCGACGAGCAAGGCCGCGCCCCAGACCACCCCCGCCGCCGCCAGATAGCCCCACGAGACCGTCATCGGCAGGCCGGGCAGGGTGGCTCCATAGTGCAGCGCCACCCCCGCCCGGCCCAGGGTAGCCCGGCC
>JAOZPF010000155.1 GCA_029932895.1 Anaerolineae bacterium
ACCAGCCGTTTGCGGATGACCTCGCGAGGGTGTTTGGTGTCTACGCCGGTGGGGGCGATGAGCCAGTCCAGCCGGTACTCGGCCAGGATGTTGCGCAGCGTCCCTTCGACAAAGCCGACCACCACCCGCCCCGTCCAGTCCATCGGTGCCTTCTCCCAGTCGGGGTCGCGGACCCAGCGGCTGGTGGCGGCGCGGAACACCGCCTCGTCCGTGTAGGGGTGGGGCGCTTTAGCGGTGGGTTGCTTGGGCTGTAGGATGCCAAAGTCATTGGGGACGCGGTCGTCTATCTTGAAGCTGATGTCGGCCTGACAGGTGACGGGGATGCCCTCGCGAGTCATCCCCTTGACCGCAAAGACCCAGTGTTGGGGGCGCAGGTCGACGATCTCCCACACCTTCTCGAACCGTTCCAGGCGGCGGAAGCCGCTGCCCAATACCCGGTACAGTTTGCCGTTCTTTTCGGTAATGACGGCCGAGTCGTGATAGACGACCAGAAAGCCGGGGCCGCCGACGCGATGAAGGACGCTCCCCTCCCCCAGCTCCACTTTGCCGGCGGCGATCTTGAGATAAGGGCCAAAGGACCACGGTCCAAAGAGCAGCCGGCTGAGGAAAGAGAAGGCTCCCTCGAGCGTCTTGATGTTGTACAGCTCGCGCAGAAAGCGGGAGATAAGGTAGGCGACGCTCGCCAGTGCCAGCAGGACGGGGAGCATGACGAGTACCGCCAGCGCAATATGGGTCATAGGGTCGATCTCTGGTCTCCACGTCAGGGCCAGTCCAATGATGGCGATGATGGCGACCGCAGCGCCGAGTGTCGGCAGCAGGCGTTTGAGGTGCTCCCAGATGTACTTGAATGAAAGCATCGTTCTGATCCCGTCCGGAACCTACTCTTCCAGGTTCTGGCGTATGCTGCGCACGTCCTGTTTCGTATTGGGGGGAATGTACCGCCGCAGCGTGGGGCGCAGGGCCAACTCCTCCAGGGTCTTTAAGAAAAGGGACAGAATGGTCTCCGGCGCGACCTGGACGCCGGGCCGGTCGAGTTCTGCGAGTTGCGCCCCCAATTTCATAATCAGGTCGGCCTGGGCCTCGGCGCGGGCCTGCTCGATGCGCCGCAGCCGGTCTTGTTGGCTCTGGGCCAATTTCAGCATCACCTGGCGCGACCATTCGGCCTGCCAGCTCTGGACGCGCTGTTTGATCACTTCCTCCTGTGCTGGCAGTATGTTGCTGATCCCGCCGCCGACGACGTGCAGCCCCATTGGCCTGACGGCCTGCTCGAGCTTTTCCAGGAATTCCCCGGCAATCTGCACGCGCGGCGGTTCTCCACCGACATCGTAGGGAGCATAGAGCTCGTCAAAGTTGTAGCGGGAGAGAATGTCCTGCAAGATGCGCTTGCCGACGATGACCGGCAACTCGTCCCAGTCCCGTTGTTGTGTGTTCCCTCCCTCTTCCCACGAGTGCTCCATCTTTTGCTGATGCACGGCCTTGAAGGCAGCGCCGGGGCGGTAAGGGGGAGGTTTCCCCAGCTCCGGCTCCAGACCGCCGCGGTCGATCTCGAAAGGGGCAAAGAAGAGAACCTGGACCTCGATGCCGTCTTTGGTCAGCGCGTGGACGGTAAAGGTCCGCAGTTGGGGCCGCAGGTCCACGGTGCGCACGGGCTGGTCGCCAAAGCCGGTAAAGGTGACGCCCGGCGGCTTCACCCCCTTGAACGTGAGCCCGTCGGAGACGGCGACCGCATAGTTGCAGCCGCTGATGATGATGCCGGGGCCGGTGGCGAACTTGGTAAAAGGGTTGCCCTTGACCCGCCGCTCGATTCTATCCTCCTCCCGCCTTTCATCGGTGATGACATAGCAGGGGCGGTTCTCCCTATAGAAGAAATAGAAGAAAAAACGTACGAGGCGTGGGTATACCTGATAACTATAGTCACTGAGGAACAAATGTACCTGTTTGCGTCCACCGCCCTTCTTGTCGGTCGGCAGCAGGAACCCAGAGGCGATATATATGCCGATGCGGTAGGTCAGGAAAGCGAGCGAGGGGGGAACCATGACAGCGAGTATCTTGGCTGGGGACGGGGCGGACGAGTTGAGAGTTGCCATTAGCCCGCCTAGCCAGCCCAAGATAGCCAGGCCGAAAGCGATTGGCCACCCTCTCTGGCCCCGGACCGATACTAGAGTGAGACCCAGGAGGGTCAGGCCAGCCAAACCGGTCCCGCCGGCGAGTGCGGCGATCCAGTGGAGATAAACCTTGAAGGGGGCTGGGGTCATAAGGGAACCGACCACCAGGGATATGCCTACAAGCAGTGGAAGGAGAGAGATGGCGAAATAGATAATCGCGGGACTGCTCTTTTCGTACGCCCTGATCTGTGGAAGTTGTTCTGCATCCTGGTCGGCCATGCTGGCGTGCTCCTCGCTCGCTGGGACAGGCTCTCAGTGCGGTGGCCTCTGACAAAACCTTCTCATCTATGATACTCGTTTACCTATTTTCCGTCAACTGGGTGAGGACGCTCTCCAGGTAGCCTAGTTCCATCTCCCGGGTCCGCTGGATCACCCGCCGCTTGCGCAACATACGGGGGATTCCCAGTATCCCAGCCAGCATCCCCCGCAGTCTGGCCCGGGCCGCTGCGCCGCGCCAGGCCTGCAGCGCTTCCCGGGCCAGGAGCCACTGCTGGCGCAGTACAGCCCGCCAGTGGATGCGCCACAGGTCGCCTGGATAGTCCTTGACCAGCAGATAGATCATGTTGCGTCCATCGTAGAAACTGGCGGTGGCTCCGCCACCAGTAGCACTCAGCTTGTGATAGACCACGGCGCGGGGGGCGTAGATGCAGCGCCAGCCGGCCAACTGCGCCCGCCAGGCCAGGTCCACGTCCTCGCAGGAAAAGAAGAAATCCTCATCCAGCAGACCGATCTGCTTCAGCATCGCCCGCCGGTAGGCCGCGCTCCCGCCGCAGGCGCTGAAAACCGGTTCCTCCGTGTCGTACTGGCCGTTATCCTTCTCCCACACCCCTCGGTTGCCTGGTCGACCATCCACGCGGTAGAAATCCCCCGCCGTGTGGAACGTGTCCCGCTGGTCAAAGAGGAGCATCTTGGAGGCGATCAATCCTGCCTCCGGGTGGCGCCGGAACGCGGCGACCACCTCCTCCAGCCAGCGCGGGTCGGCTGCAGTGTCATTGTTCAGCAGAGCGACGAACGGGCTACGGGAGGCGCGTATCCCGGCGTTGCACGCTCCTGCAAAGCCACGGTTCTCTCCCAGAGGCAGCCTTTGCACCTCCGGGTACTCGCGGGCCAGCAGCTCTAACGAGTCGTCGCTGGAGCCATTGTCTACGACAACGACCGCAAAGTCGCGCCAGGTCTGGCGGCGCAGGCTCTCCAGGCAATCCGGCAGATGATGGGCGCCGTTCCAATTGGGGATGACGACGGTAAAGAGGGGAGGCTTCCCTGCGTCTTCTGCCTCTTGTCTCTTGTCTCCTGTCCCCTGCATTCTGTCTCCTCTCTCCCGCTCAGGCTGCCCAAGAGCGGACGAATTCCGCCACTGCTTCCTGCCACGGGCGGAGGGTGATGCCGAGTGCGGCGGCGGCGGTGTTTGCCAGTGGAGCGAAAGAGGGTGGGGTGGAGGCCCGTTGGAATTCGGACATTCCGATTGGCTCGATGGGCACGTGCTCCCGCCCGGTGAGGCGCAGGACCTCGCGGGCCAGGTCGTAACGGGAGCAATAACCGCTGTTGACGAGGTGGTAGACCCCATAGGCTTTGGTGCGGATGAGAGCGGCGATCGCTGTTGCCAGGTCCGGCGCGTAGGTGGGGTTGCCGACCTCGTCGGTCACCACCCGCAGCTTGCCCTGTTCGTCGGCGAGCTGGACGATGCGGTGGGGGAAATTCCGCCCGCCGGGAGCGTACAGCCAGGCGGTGCGGGCGATGTAAAAGCGGCTGAGCAGGTGGCGGGTGAACCACTCGCCCGCCGCCTTGGAGCGGGCGTAAGGGTTGATAGGGTGGAGTGGGTCCCACTCCCGGTAGGGGGTGGTGCTATTACCGTCAAAGACCTCGTTGGTGCTCACATAGAGCATCGTCGCGCCGACGGCGGCGCACGATAGGGCCACATTCTGGGTGCCAATCCCATTGATGATATAAGCCCGCTCCGGGTCGCGGGCGCAGCCGTCCACATCGGTCCACGCCGCGGCGTGGATGACCACGTCGGGTGCAAAGTCGGCGATGGCCGCGCCGATGGCAGCCCGGGCGGTGATATCTACTTCAGGCAGGTCGCATCCGGCCAGGGTTTCGCCATCTAGCGCTACCTCTAGCGCCCGGCCAAGCTGCCCCTTGTTTCCGGTGATAAAGACGCGCATTGAATCTCCTCCGGGTGATGTTATTTGGGTGTGATTGTTACTTTGACAATGTTAGATTAGATGTACACACTGGTAGGTTGTCGGAGAGATGTAGTTTAGCCCCTCGTGGGCGGCCTATGGGCAGCAAAATAGTTCAAAAACAAGCGAAAAACGGGCACGAACCCCTATGCTACAGGTCTCTTTCCTCATTCGTTGTAGTGCTGCTCCGAAATCTAACATTGTCAAATTACTCGGGTTGCTCCTTCCCATGTTGTCTTCCCTCGCGCGGATGGGCCGAGCGGTTCCGGGTGCCATTATACCAGCAAGCGGTTGGTTAGGGAAAGGTGTCACTTGCCTCACGTGCTGACTGACACTTGAAATATAGTGGGGTAGAGGTATGCTATAATTCCAGAGACCGGTCCCGCCGAGGCAAACTGATTGGCAATCTTTCCCAGGCATGCTATACTCGCCGAGTGTGGGGAACCTAGAGGGGCGTTTTTTGATCGGGCGGGGCGGCACAATCGAGGTTCCCAACCCTCGCCGGGCCAGTGTGGTATGGCGCTCTCGCAGCCTACAGGCGTGCGCCGCGGAATGTCGAGACGATGCCCGAGGAGGTCAGGCTATGAAATTGAGCCAGGTGCTGGAACTCATTGACGGCAAGGTAGTCACCAAGGACGTGGACCTGGACCTGGAGGTCAGCATGGGTTGTGGCGCTGACTTGATGAGCGACGTGTTGGCCTTTACCCACGAGGGAACGTTGCTGCTCTCGGGTTTGACCAATCCCCAGGTCGTGCGCTCGGCCGAGATGGCGGGCATCACTGCCATCGTCTTTGTGCGGGGCAAGATTCCCCCGCCGGAGACGGTCAAGCTGGCTGAGGAGAAGGGGATCCCGCTGCTGGCCTCCAAGTACACAATGTTCGAGACCTGCGGGCGGATCTATGGCGCAGGGCTGCCCAGTTGCGGCCTTTTTGAGACCACCCTCCGCCGCTGGCAAGAGTTTTTCGACGCCCAGTCGTGAGCCACCAGCCGCTCCCTGCTGACCGCAAAGAGGTCACCAAGCTCCAGGAGCTGGCCTACGAGGTCCGGGTGGAGCATGCGATGACCAAGGGTGTGGTCACCGTTGCCCCCGGCACCACTATCGCCGAGCTGCGCACGGTGCTGCGAGAAAATCGCATCTCTGGCACTCCCGTGGTCGAGGAGGGGCGGTTGGTAGGCGTCGTCAGCGTCGAGGACCTGATCGAGGCCCTGGCGGCTGGGGAACTGGGAACGGCGGTGCGGGAAAAGATGACTCCCCACCCGGAGGTCCTCTACGCCGACGAGCCGCTCATCCACGCCGTGAGCAAGTTCAGTCGTCTGGGGTATGGTCGCTTCCCGGTTGTGAATCGGGAGGGGGAACTGGTGGGCATCATCGTCCAGGGCGACATCGTCCGTGCGCTCCTGCAGCAACTGGAGGTGGCTTATCGGGAGGAGGAAATCCACCGCTACCGAGCCAGCCACATCTTTGAGGACATCCTCGCCGACCGGATCGTCTTGGTCTTTTCCTACCAGGTGGTGGGCGGGGATTTCGAGCGGGCTGGCGAGGCGTCCAGCCGGTTGAAGCGGACGCTCACCCGCCTGGGTATCGACCCCCGTGTTGTGCGCCGGGTGGCTATCGCGACCTATGAGGCAGAGATGAATGTGGTCATCTATGCCGAGCGGGGCGAGATCACCGCCCAGGTGCAACCCCACCAGGTCCGCGTCGAGGTCACTGATGAGGGACCGGGCATTCCCGACATCGAGCGGGCGATGGAGCCGGGTTTTTCCACCGCCCCCGAATGGGTGCGGGAGATGGGGTTTGGGGCGGGGATGGGGTTGCCCAATATCCAGGACTGTGCGGACGAGCTAGAGTTGAAATCGGAAGTGGGGGTGGGAACCCACTTGGTCATTCTCATCGACCTGTGAGGACGGTGTCGGGTTATACCGGGCGTCGTGTCCGGCGCTTTCATGTTGGCTTTTACTCGCAAAGGGAGGTCATTCAATGCGTCTGAGGATCGTTTCCAAGGAAGAGATCCCGCGGATGGTCCAGTCGTTGATGGGGGACTACCGGGTGGTGGGGCCAAAGGCCAAGGGGCCCGAATTTGTTTTCGAGGTCCTCCAAGATCCGGCCGAGATGCGGCTGGACTATAACACCAGCATCCTGCCCCCCAAGGTGGCCTTGCAGCCGCCAAAGGAACGGGTTGCCACCATCAATCTGCAGGGTGAGGTGACGGTGGAGCCGGTGGTGGAGGCGGAGCCGACGGTGATCTTTGGTATGCACACCTGCGACCTGCACGCCATCCGGCTGCTGGACGCGGCCTTTACCGCTGACTATCCCGACGTCCATTACCTGGAGCGCCGTCGTCAGACGCTCATCATCAGCCTGGAGTGTCTTGAGCCTTGCGACGAGCACTCGTTCTGCAAGGACATGGGCACTCTGACGGCAGAGGAGGGATACGACCTGCATCTGACCGACCTGGGGGATGCCTATGCGGTACACGTGGGGACGGAGGCGGGTGGAGCGCTGTTGGACAAGTACGCCACAGCGCGCGCGGCCGCAGATAGCGATGTGCGCCGTCTCAACGAGGTGTTGGGGGCCAAGTGGCCGCGCTTTTCGCACCGCCTCGACTTTGACGCGGCCGAG
>JAOZPF010000156.1 GCA_029932895.1 Anaerolineae bacterium
GGATACTCGGCGGTGAGTAGATCGTAGGCAACGCGGGCGCTGTCGACCCGCCCGGCCGCGTTCAGCCGAGGCCCTATCGTGTAGCCGATGGCCGTGGCATTGACCTTGCCGGGTTGGAGGCCCGCCTCCTGCATCAGCGCTTCGAAGCCTGGGCGGGGCTCCTCGTTCAGCCGCTCCAGCCCGCGGATGACCAATGACCGATTCTCGCCAGTTAGCGGAGCCAGGTCGGCTACCGTTCCCACAGCGACAAGGTCGAGTAGGTCCTCCTCCTTCATTCTGGTCTCTTGGCGAATAGGGACCTGCTGGTTGGTGCGGAGGAGAGCTTGAGAGAGCTTGTAGGCAAGTCCCACTCCAGCCAGGTACTTGTAGGGGTAAGAGCAATCTGGCTGGTGAGGGTTGACGACTGCCACCGCCGGCAGAGGTTCCGTCCCTACGGTATGGTGATCGGTGACGATGACGTCCATCCCTATCTGGTGGGCGTGGGCGATCTCGCGGGGGAAGCGGATGCCGGTGTCGACGGTGACGACCAGTTGCACCCCCGAGCCAGCCAGCTCCTCCAAGGCGGCGTTGTTGAGGCCGTACCCCTCCTCCACGCGGTGGGGGATATAGGGGCGCACATTCCCGCCCAGGGCGCGGAGGGCGAGGACCAGGAGGGCGGTCGCGGTGACCCCGTCGGCATCGAAATCGCCATAGACGGCGATCTGCTCTCCCCGCCAGAGTGCCTGGCGCAGCCGGGTGACGGCCCTGTCCATCCCCTGCAGGCGGAATGGGTCGTCGGGTGGGGGGGAGGCTTGCAGGAAGGCGCGTGCCTGTTGCGGGTCGATCAGGCCGCGGTTGTAGAGCGCCTGGGCGACCAGGCGAGGGAGGTCGGATAGCCTAGAGAGATATTGCCTGGGGGCGGAAGGGGCGATCCGCCAGCGTCTCGGTGTGACTGGCACGTTGGGGCTCCTCTTGGGGTGGGGGCAGTGCGTATTTTGTCAAAGCGGGAAAAGGGCAAAGCCCCTCCGGCGGAGGGGCTTCTTTGGGCACGATTTGTCTCTAGATCCAGCCTTGGTTCTTGCAAAAGTCGGTGATGACGGGGATGGTTACCCACTCGCCCTGGTAGGACTTGATGGCCAGGTAGATGATATAGATCAGCAGCGCGATGCCGACAAAGCAGCCGATAACGACGGCGCTGAGGACGGCCGAGATGACATAGCCCACCACGCTCAGCACCAGGGCCTGCATAGCATTGTACTTGATAAAGGGGCGATTTTTCTTGTCCTCCAGCAGCAGGACGATGATGGGGACGATCGGCGAAAAGATCCAGCTCAACAGGGCCCACAGCTTGTCGTCTTGGGTGATCTCCTCTGTTCCTTGGATGACTTCCTCTGACATTTTTCACTCCTTTCAGACTTGAATTATGCGCTCTAGGTCATGAGAACGATGCCTGTATTGTAGTGACTTTCCCTGTCTTGTCAAGGCGGCGATTCCACGTCTACCACGTCCGTCAGCAATCCCCGCTCCGCCAGGGCGCGCACCAGCCGGGGGTAGTCGGCGGGGCGGACCAATGCCGTCGTCGGGCCGACCACCTCTTTTATCAACCGCCGGGTGGCTGGGGCTGTGGTGAGCTCCTGTAGCAGCGATTCATCCGCCACCCGCAGCAGGATTCCTCGCTCCAGGCGCACTTCCTGCCCATTGCGGACCCAGCGGGCCAGAGCGGCCTGCAATGCGCGGGGCAGCTCCTTGCCGGTGGTCTCGGTCAAGAAGGCCGTCACTCGCTCGGGCGGAATCTTTTGTCGCCGTGCTCGCTGCAACGAGGCTGGTGTCAGTCGATAGACGTATGGGTCGCCCGGGCGGACCCAATCCGCCACCCGGCTCAACTGGAAGCGCTCGTAGCGGCGGGGGGCGGGCACCAGGATCTCCAGGTCCGGCCGCACGGTCAGCGGAGGTGGTTCCTCTGCTCTCTCGGTGCCGGGCAGCTCTCCGGCGAGAAAGGCTGTGCCGGCTGCTGTGAGGCGGAAGGCGGAAAAGTTTCCCGCTCTCCACTGTTCCCCAGGAGGGGCGGGCCGCTCCGCTCCCAGCTCCACCAGTCCCAGCCAGGCCAGAGGGCCGGCGATCAGGTAGCGAATCAGCGCCCCCTCCACCGCGTTCCACGACTCAAAGCCCCTGAGGTAAGTGCCGCTGACCGCATCCCGAATGTACCAGGTCTCATAGTCGCCGTCGGGGCGCTGAAAGTCGGGGTCGGCCTCCTGGATGGCGGCGCTGAACTGTTCCAGGCCGTACCACGTCTCCGGCTGGCAGGCATCGAGGTGGCTGAGGATGGCCTGTCGGGCCAGGAAGGGATCGTTGTGCCAGGAGCCGGTCTCCTCGGGCACCAATGTGGGGACGTGAAGGAGGTCGTTCCAGGTTGGGTCGTCGCGCCAGGTCCGTGCCAGAACGTCCCGCTGTTCTGCAGCAGAGGCGCGGAGCCAACTGGTGACGGGATCGGGGCTGGGGCGCAGGCAGTGGTTGCGGTCGGTGCGCAGCCAGCCCAGGCGGCCTGCCAGGTGATTGAGGAAGGAAAGGCGGTCTCGGTCGGGCAAGCGGAGGCGGAGCAGCAGGCGCGATTCTTCCCCTGCCGGCCATGCGCCATCGGGGCCGGGCCGCACGTGATGGTTTTGAAGGTAGGAGAGGAACGTGCAAGCGTCGTCCAGGAGGGCATCGTCCGCCGGGAGGATGGTGGGGGGAGCGGGGACTGGTGAGAGGAGGAGCGGGGAGGGGAGGGAGTCGATCGGGAGGAGTTCGTTCAGGTCGTCGGGTATAAAGGCCACCTCATAGAGGCCGGTGGGGCCGGCCGCGAAGGCGCGGAAGAGCAGGCCGCGGTACCAGAGGTTTTCGGCTGGCGAGGCCGGTTCTTCCCAGGGTCGTTCTCTCCGCATCCGGCCTGGTCCCATCGCTCGGACCGTACCCCAGCGGCGGGTAAAGCTGGGCCAGGCGATGCTCCCCCCTGCGGCCTTGAGTGCTTTCAGTCCATTCCTCTCGCGGAGGGGGAGCGTCTGCCAGGCCCGCTCCAGTGCGGTGGGGGTCAGGATGTGGGCCGCCAGAGCAGAGGCGGCGTGGTCCTGCCCTGCCAGGTCGTCCACGTCCCACTGGTGGGCGATAGCTTCCACCCGGGCGGGGTCAGTTTCGATCAGGCACTGCTCGAGTGTGCGAGGAAGCATGCCACCTGGTGCCCCGGCGCGACCTCCATTGGCTCGGGCTCCTGCTGGGAACAGATGTCCATTGCGTGCGGGCAGCGGGGGTGAAAGCGGCAGCCGGATGGTGGGTTGATGGGGCTGGGGATCTCCCCCTGTGGGATCGGGTGCTGACGGCGGGCCTTGGGGTCCGGCACCGGCACTGCGGCCAAGAGGGCCTGAGTGTAGGGGTGTTGGGGGTCGCCGTACACCTGTTCCAGCGTTCCCATCTCGACGATCTTGCCCAGGTACATCACCCCGATGCGGTTGCAGATATACTTGGCCGTCGCCAGGTCGTGGGTGATAAAGAGGTAGGTCAGGTCAAACTCTTGCTTGAGGTCAAGCATCAACTGCAGCAGCAGGGCGCGCACCGACACGTCGGCCATGGCGATTGGCTCATCGGCCACGACCAGGTCTGGCTGCAGGATCAACGCGCGGGCGATGACGGCCCGCTGCCGTTGCCCGCCGCTCAATTGGTGCGGGTACTTTTCATAGAGCATTGGGGCGGGAGTGAGCCCCACCCGTTCCATCATTCGCAGCACACGCTGGCGTTTTTCGTCACCAGAGGCGACGTCAAAGATCTCCAGGCTATGGCCGATGGCCTCCCCGATCTGCATGCGGGGATTGAGGGAGGCATAGGGGTCCTGGAAGATTGCCTGCATATGGCGGCGCATCTGCCGCATCTCTTTCTTACTCGCCGCTGCCAGGTCCTTTTCCTGGAACAGGACGTGGCCGGCTGTTGGTTCCGTCAGCCGTAGGATCAGCCGTCCGGTGGTTGTCTTGCCGCTGCCGCTCTCTCCGGCCAGGCCAAAGACCTCCCCGCGGCGGATCTCAAAGTCGATCCCGTCGACGGCGCGCACGAACTGACGCTGGCGAGTGACCAGCCGTTCGACAAAGCCACGCTGAACGGGAAACCATTTCCGCAGTTGGCGAACCTCAACCAGGTTTGTGTTGGACATCGGCTACCCTCGTGGATTCGGTTAGATGGTTTTCTTACCCTCGTTGCAACCAACAAGCCACCCATCGGCCCGGCTGGACCTCTATCAGCGGCGGCTCCTCCGCTGCACAGCGATCGAAAGCGTAGGGGCAGCGGGGGTGGAAGCGGCAGCCAGACGGCGGGCTGATCAAGTCCGGTGGCGAACCCTGCATGACCTTGAGCGTATCTCCCACCAGGCGGATGTTGGGCACCGATGCCAGCAGGGCCTTTGTGTAGGGGTGCAGTGGGTCCGCAAAGAGTTGCTCGACGTCGGCCAGTTCGACCAACTTGGCGGCATACATCACTGCTACCTGGTCGGCCAACTGGGCCACGACGCCGATATTGTGGGTGATGAGCAGAATAGTCAGGCCAAAGTCGCGCTGGAGTTCCTTGAGCAGGTCCAGGAACTGGGCCTCGACGATCACGTCTAGCGAGGTGGTTGCCTCGTCGGCGATGATCAGGTCAGCCCGCAGGGCGAGCGCCAGCCCGATCATCACGCGCTGCCGCATCCCGCCGCTCAACTGGTGGGGATAGTCGTCCAGCCGGTCTGCCATGATACCCAGGCGGTCGATCAACTCGGCGGCCTGCTGGCGGGCTTCCTGTGTGCTCACCTCGGGCTTGTGTGTGCGGATCGTCTCCACGATGTGGTCGCTGATTCGCTGGAGAGGGTTGAGCGAGGTCATCGGGTCCTGAAAGATCATCGAGATCCGTGCCCCCCGCAGTTCGCGCATTTCCTCCTTGCTCAGGGCCAGCAGATTACGTCCATCGAACCAGATTTCCCCGCCGGCGATGCGTCCGGGGTGGCGCACTAGGCGCAGCAACGCGGTGCCCAGGGTGGATTTGCCGCAGCCGGACTCGCCGACCAGACCCAGCACCTTCCCCGCGCTGATGTCCAGAGTGACGCCATCCACGGCGCGCACTTCACCAGCGCGGGTGGCATAGACCACATCGAGATCGCGAATCTGTACTAGTGACTTGTTCATATTTCCCTCAACCGGGGGTTCAAGATCTCGCTCAGCCCCTCACCAAAGAGACTAAAGCCCAACGCCACCGTGGCGATAGCCAGGCCGGGGAACGTGACCAGCCACCAGCGGCCGCCCACCAGCTCGGACCGGCCGCGGTAGATGTCGTACCCCCAATCGGGCTTGGAAGGGTCTACGCCCAAGCCGATAAAGGCCAGGCCGGCTTCGGTGATGATAGCGTCGGCGATGTTCAGGGAAAAGACGACCACCACCGAGGGGATCACGTTGGGAAAGATATAGCGCCAGAGGAGGAGCCAGTCGGGAGCGCCCAGGCTGCGAGCCGCCTCCACGTACAGCTCTTGCTTGACCGAGAGCACCTGCCCCCGCACCAAGCGGAAAAAGATGGGGATGTAGACGATGGCGATAGAGATAGAGATATTCAGCACGCCGGAGCCCAGCATGGCCGCCAGGGCGATGGCCAGGATCAGGCCGGGGAAGGAGTAGATGCTGTCCATGATGAGGGAGAGGACCTGGTCCAGCCGCCCGCCCAGGAAACCAGAGATAAGCCCCAGGGGGACCCCCAATAGCAGGGACATGGTGGCAGAGAGGAGCGCTACCTGCATCACAATCTGCGAACCGTAGATGATGCGGCTAAAAATATCCCTCCCCAACTGGTCGGTGCCAAAGGGATAGCCGATAGTGGGGGGGAGAAAGGGGTCGCCCACGCGGGCCTCCGGGTCATAGGGAGCCAGGTGGGGAGTGAGGAAGGAGGCAGCGGTCATCCCGATCACAAAGATGACGATCAGCGCCCCCGTTACCGTCATATACCATTCGGCCCCGTACCACTTGCGACCTTCCAGGAAGCGGGTCACCAGGCCGGGTTTTGCTTCAGAGATCTGCGCCATAGAGTTTCCTCCACCTCAATACCGCACCCGTGGGTCTACGCGGGCATAGATGACGTCCACGATCAGGCTGACGGCTGCCACCAGCAGGGCGAAAAAGACCACCGTACC
The DNA here is from genome assembly GCA_029932895.1 of Anaerolineae bacterium. GTDB lineage: Bacteria > Chloroflexota > Anaerolineae > B4-G1 > DUEL01 > JAOZPF01. Next base: position 6,146 of record JAOZPF010000156.1, read on the forward strand.
CTGGATGGCGGGGAAATCTCGTTCCGTGATGCGGTTGACGAGGAACAATCCCATTCCCGGCCAGTTGAAGGTCGTCTCGGTCAGCACCGCCCCGGCCAGCAGGAGGGCGAATTGGAGGCCGAACATTGTGAGGATGGGGATGAAGGCATTGAGGAGTGCGTGCCGGTAGATGACTACTCGCTCCCGGATGCCGCGGGCGCGGGCCGCCATCACGTAATCCTGTTGCAGTACGTCCAGCATATTGGCCCGTGTCAGACGGGTAAAGATGCCAGAGAGGTACAGCCCCAGGGTCATGGAAGGAAGCACCAGGTGGTGGAGCACGTCGAGCAGATTGTCGAACTGGCCTGTTACCAGACAGTCAAAGATATAAAAGTTGGAAAAGAAATCGCTGATAGCCAGGAGCTTGACCCCCCACGGTCCTGTCAGCGTCTCTTGCAGGTTATAGACCTGGGCGATGGTCTCGGGACGCATGGACGAACTCACCCGGTCGGCCACGGGGAACCAATCCAGTCCGACGCCAAAGATGAGCTGGAACATCAGTCCCAGCCAAAAGATGGGGATGGCATAGGCGACGATGCTATAGATTCGCAGGCCATAGTCGATGGCGCTGCGCCTTTTCTGGGCGGCGAAGGCTCCGCTAAAGACCCCTACCAGTCCAGCCACCAGCATACCAAAGATGCTGAGCTCCATCGTAGCGGGGAACTTGAGGGCCAGGTCGCGAGCGACAGGCCGTCCGCGCAGGGTGATGGATGTACCCAAGTCGAAGCGGGTGATCAGCCCCCACAGGTAGTTGAAGAACTGGCTGTCAA
>JAOZPF010000157.1:0-4437 GCA_029932895.1 Anaerolineae bacterium
CACCGCCCCCCGCGGCGCAATCACCGCCCGCGGGCGGACGCCCGGCCCGCCCCTACCCCCCCCCCGCGAAGGAAAGATAGCAACTACGAGCACCAGGGGTGCTCGTTTCGGATAGCTGGCATAGGTCTAGCGCTTCCCGCTAGACCTGCGGACCAGCGCCCCGCCAATTACACCCACCAATCCCACAAAGACCAGGCCAGCGGCGATCGCCAGTCCGCCGCCAGCCACACCGCGCACCATCCCCTGCAGAAACGACCGGAGAAAATTGGTCACTGCGGGAGATGCGGATATGCCAGGCTGCTGCAACAACCAATACCCTATCAGCGCCGGGCCGACCACAAAGAGGTTACCCATCACCAACAATCCCAGCCCTCCGCCAACCAGCACCGTCCACCCATCCCAGCGCAGAACCTGGTCCAGGCTGCGCGCCGCCAGCAGGATGATCAGCCCCAGCAAAACCACGCACGCCCCCCACACCCCTAGCGTCACCAGGACCAAGGTGTGGTAGGCCTGCGCTACCTCGTCCAACTCTGCGCGGGTATCCGCTCCGATGTCCTCCGCCCTCAGGGGACGGAAGGGCGGCGCGTCGGGCAGCCTCTGCTCCACAAGCGGCAGCACCTGGCCCATCACCTCGTCCAACTCCTGGTCGGGCGGACGACAGTGGGGGAGAAACTCTTCCCCAGAAAGCGCTTCCTCGCCCTGCTCGCAGGGCGGCAACCGGGCCAGCAACTGGTGCACCGCCTCCCGCCCCTCCTCCCCTACCAGCCGCTCGCTGACCTCCCCCAGGTCCAGCCACACATTGGGATACTCCTCCTCGCCCCTCAGCCAGGCAAAGACCGCCTCCACATTCCGCTCCACCTGTCGCTGCGCCCAGGCGGGGGAAGTCAGTGTGGTAAAAAACTCGACCAGGGCTTGGTGACCGAACTTGGCCTTTAACTCCACCGCCACCGCTACCCCCGCCGGTTCGCCCGGCCCCCCGCCCTCCTCCCCCACGGGAAGCTGGGCCATCTGCTCCAGTACCACGTCCACCAGCAGCTCCGGCAGTTGGTCATACACTCCCTGGCGGACTAGCACCTGCTCCAGAAACGACGGACTCAGCAAAGTGACCCGAGCGGTGAGCAACAGTTGCCCCACCAGGAGCAACAGGACTGTTATAACAGCCACCAACACCGCCAGCACGCGCAAAAAGAGCCGCATCTCCCTCTCCCTTTCCCGCTATCGCGGTACGACCACCGTCACTTCACCCTCACCCCAGGTCTCCACCTGGCCCGCCGGTCCCAGCGCCAACGCTGTCCGTTCAGGGATGCCCAGCCCCCCGAGGTCGCGGCGGGTCCGCAGCGCCATCTGCAGGTCGGGCTCCGCGGCGGTGCCGGCAAAGTGGGGTACCACCGCCACGCCGTCCACCCAGCCCCAGCCGGGCGCTGTGGTCCCGGCGACGATCACCCACTCCCCCAGCGGTGCTGCCCCCGCGCCCATTCCCACCACCAGCGCGCCGCCGACAAATGCCTCCACCATCCCGCCCAGGGCCAGGCTCCCTTGCAGCACTTGCGCCAGCGACGCCCCGTCCTCTCCTCCCAACAGAATCAGGCCCGCCTCCGCCAGTAACCTGCGGTTCTCCCCCCGCCGGGCATCCGCTGCATCCAGAATGGGGACGACATAGCCCTGCGGCCCGCCGAGGCTGGCGTAATAATCAAGCAGCTCCTGTCCGCCGCTGAGAGAACGGACATCGGCGCTGACAAAAGCAACGGGTTGGGAAAAGTCGGCGCGGGCCAGCAAGCGGTCGTCGATCTCGGCCGTCTCCCCCAGCCGAAAGTCACCACCGCCCACCAGCACCAGCCAGCCGGCTCCAGTCAGCCACTCCAATGGCCCGCCGCGAGTCATACCACCACTCTCAGCACTCGCTGTACCCACAGGCGTAGCAGCGGCGGCACCCCTCCTCGTTGACCAGCGCGGCGTGACCACACTCCGGGCAGAGGTCACCAGCGGCAAAGAGAAACGTCTGCGGTTTTTCCTCCTCGGCCGCCGGCTGCGCCAGCCCCACATCCTCTGCCAGCACCTGCGCTACCCCGTCCGGCAGAGACCGCACCCGGTCCCGACCAAAGCCCAGCGGCCGCCCACCACCGATCCCCTTTAACTGCTTCACCACCTGCTCCATACGACGGGTCGGCGAGAGGGAGGATGGGACCCGCAAGAGAAGAGAGATCAACCGCCCAATCGCCTCCGCCACCGCCGCTGTATCCGACCCCGCCTTGCCGACGTTGAGAAATACCTCGAACGGCTCGTCGTCGCCGTTCCGGTTGACGGTGATATAGGCCGTGCCCAACGGGGTCGCCAGCCCATAGGTGCGTCCGGTGAGAGCGTGAGGCCGCGGGCGGACCGGGACCGAGACCGCCACCTGCTCCTTGCCGCGACGGGTCTGTTCCGTCTCCAGCACCGCCTGCTCCCGCGAGCCGGTGACATAGACCGTCAGCCCCTTGCAGCCGAGCCGCCAGGCCAGCTTGAAGGCCCGCGCCACATCGGCGGGGGTAGCGGTGGCAGGAAAGTTGATCGTCTTGCTGATCGAGGCGTCCACGAACGCCTGCATGGCAGCCTGCATCCGCACATGCTCCTCGGCAGTGATGTCCCCGGCAACGACGAACGTCTCGCGCACCTTGGGCGGGACCTCCTCCACCCCCTGGCAACTACCGCTGAGCGAGACGGCGCGGACGACGCGCTCCCGCGCCTCCTGGTCCAGCCCCGCCCGCTCCAGCGCCTGCAGGAAGAGCGGGCTGGTGTATTGGAGCTCCAGGTCCTGCCCGTCGTCATTGACATGACGCACATAGGCCAGGGCAAAGACCGGCTCGCAGCCGTAAGCCTCACAGCCAGCGACAGTGGCGATAGTGCCGGTGGGGGCAATGGTCGTCTGGGCAGCGTTGCGGATGCCGTGTTGCTTGACCTCGCTGACAACCACATCCCAATCCAGCTCCGGGCGGCCCCACTTTTGCGGCTGCCGGTAGGGGGTCAGCGGGTGCGGCGGCCGCCAGCGGAAATCAGCGGGGTCGTAGATGCTGCCGCCGATGGCGGGGAAGGGGCCCCGTTCACGGGCCAGGCGGACGCTGGCCCGCATAGCGTGATAGCGGATGAACTCCATCACCTGGGCCGCCAACTCCTGCCCCTCCTCACTGCCGTAGCGAACCCCCAGCGCGTACATCACATCCCCCAGGCCCATGATACCCAGGCCGATGCGCCGCGTGCGACGGGCGGCCTCCCTGAGCTGCGGCACGGCGGGGACGTAGGCGTTCGCCTCCACCACGTCGTCCAGGAAACGAACCGCCCAGTTCACCGTCTCCTCCAGCTTGGACCAGTCGAGGCCGAGCTGCCCGTTGTCGCCCGCGCTCAGGTGTTGAGCCAGGTTGACCGAGCCCAGGCAGCAATTCTCATAGGGCAACAGGAACTGCTCGCCACAGGGGTTCGTCGCCTCGTACGTTCCCAGATGGGGGCAGGGGTTATCCCGGTTGGCGGCGTCCAGAAAGAGCATCCCCGGCTCCCCATTCCGGTGTGCCCCAGCGACGATCATGTCGAACAGCTCCCGCGCCTTTCTTGCCCCCCACACCGAACCATCCTGTGGGTTCACCAGGTCGATGGTCCCATCCTCCTCCACCGCCCGCATGAACTCGTCGGTCACGCCGACAGAGAGGTTGAAATTCTTGATATCGTGCTCATCCCGCTTGCAGGTGACAAACTCCTCGATGTCGGGATGATCGACCCGCAGCACGGCCATGTTCGCCCCACGCCGCGCCCCGCCCTGGCTGACGATCCCGCAGGCGATGTCATAGACGCGCATAAAGCCCACCGGACCGGTGGCCTTGCCGCCGCTGGAGCGGACAAGCGCGCCCTTGGGCCGCAGGCGGGAGAAGGAGAAGCCAGTGCCGCCGCCGGTCTGCTGTATCAGGGCCATGTCGCGCAGGGTCTGAAAGATGCCCGCCCGGTCGCGCCCCATGTCGTCCGCGACCGGCAACACAAAGCAGGCCGCCAACTGCCCCAACGGCGTCCCGGCACCAGTGAAGGTGGGCGAGTTGGGCAAAAAGCGCAGGCCCGTGATCAGGTCGTGGAACCGTTCGGCCACCGGCTCCACGTTGCCGTCCCACGCCGCCTCGGCCTCCGCCACGTGACGGGCCACCCGCCAAAAGACGCCATCGACCGTCTCGGTCGGTTCGCCGTCCGGCCCACGCCGCACGTAACGCCGCCTCAGCACCTCCAGACCGTTCGGCGAAAGGCGCGTCTCAACCCCGGTTGGTTCCGTTATCTCAACAGCCACCTGATCATCCTCCATTACGTCACTCCCCTCTAGCAAAGCCAGCCCGTCCGGGCGCACACGCAGGTGCGCCCCTACCCCAATCCCCGCCGCCTGCGGTGGAATGTCCCGCAGGTGCAGGGAGCATCCGCCACAATCCGCTC
>JAOZPF010000157.1:4537-6944 GCA_029932895.1 Anaerolineae bacterium
GCCGCCTGCGGTGGAATGTCCCGCAGGTGCAGGGAGCATCCGCCACAATCCGCTCAATCCGCTTAATCCGCTCCATCCGCTCAATCTGCTGACAATCCGCTACCCCCCTCGCACTACAACCCGCTCCACCCAGCGGCCGGCCTGCTCAGCCATCCCGGCCAATCTGTCCGGCGGATAGGGGGTCAATCCCCCCAACGCCGGGTCCAACGTGACCGTAGGGCGAAAAGATTGCAGCGCGTACAGCCTGGCTCCGGCGATCCAGCGGGCGATCTCGACCACATCATCCTCATCCAGCATTCCCGGCACAACGGTGGTGCGGAACTCGTAAGCGACCTCCCCGCCTCGCAGCAGGTCTATTGACCGCTCCACCCGCCCCAGGTCCAGGTCCGCCCGTCCGGTGAGAAGAGCGTACTTGGCTGGCGGCGCTTTGACGTCCATCGCCACGTAATCGACCAGCCCCTCCGCAAAGAGCGTGGTCAGGACGTCGGGGTGGTAGCCATTGGTGTCGATCTTGGCATCCAGGCCCCGCTCCCGCACCTGGCGCAGGAAAGGAATCAAACCAGGCCAGAGGGTGGGTTCCCCACCGGTGATCGCCACTCCGTCCACCAGCCCCGCCCGTCGCTCCAGAAAAGCCCACACCTCCTCCTGGGGCACGTCCGGCAATTCGCTGGGTCGCAGCACCAGGTCGGCGTTATGGCACATCGGGCAGCGAAAACCGCAGCCAGCGGTAAAGAGAACGGTGGCGATGTGCCCGGGGTAGTCGACCAGGGAAGTGCGGACCCACCCTTTCAGGCCCACCTAGCGGGATTCCTCCTCTGGCGCGGCCGCGGGCACACGGAACATCCGCCGCTCGCTGAACTCTTGCTGCTTACCCTGATGCCAGTTCTGCACCGGCCGCAGATAGCCGACGACGCGGGAATAAACCTCGCAGGGGATCTTGACCTCCTGCTCGACCGCTTCCGGTTTTGTCTCATCCATCGTTACACCTCCTCGACAACGGGCATATCTATCTATCCGTACGCTTCCACGCCAACAGAGAACGATTCGCCAAGCCGGGCCCCGATGCCATAGTAGGCGCTATCACCTGGCGCAAAGATCAATGGTCGCACCTTCTCGATATCGGGCCCGCCGCTCTCTCTGGCTACGGACTGCTCGACCTTGACATCGACGATCTGGCCGATGAACTGGACGTGCACGCCGATCTCGACTTTCCGGAGCAGCCTGCACTCGAGCACAAGGGGAAACTCTTGCACGTAGGGAGCGTCCACCACGTCGCTCCGCGCCGGGGTGAGGCCAGTGACGGCGAACTTGTCCACCTCCTCCCCGGATACCATCCCAAAGTAGTCGGCCTCCCGCACATACTTCTCGGAGGGGATGCTGATAGTAAACGCCTCGCGCTGCACAATGTTGCCGTAGGAATAGCGGGTCCGACGGAGCGAGACCGCCACGCACGGCGGTTCGGAGCAGCAGATCCCACCCCAGGCGGCGGTCATCACATTGGGCCTCCCCTCCTGGTCGTACGTGCCGACCACAAAGACGGGGGTCGGATAGAGAATCATCCTAGCGCCGATCGACTCTTTCACAATTTCCTCCACGGGGCCTCCGCCCCTCCAGTGCTCCCAGCTACCCTGAACCTATGCTTCCTCACCGAGCAATTCGTGCACCTTTTTCAGCCAGGCGATGATCTCGATCGATTGTGGGCACAGCTCCTCGCACTGCCCGCACTCGACGCATTTATCCGCGCGTTGCTCTTCCCCGACCCAGCGGTAGGCCGCCCGCGCTTCCTCCACGCCGTACATCATCGCGTCGTTATACAGTTCGAGGGCGCGGGGAATGTCCACCCCATTGGGGCAGGGCATGCAATACCGACACTGGGTGCAGGGGATGGGCGAGAGGGCCAAATACGCTTCGCGGACCCGGTCGATGAGCGCCAGCTCCCCGGCTGTGAGCGTCCCCGGTCCGGAACGGCTGGCGCTGGCGACGTTCTCCATCACATGCTGCATCGTGCTCATCCCGCTGAGCACCACCGAGACCTCTGGCTGGTTCCAGACCCACTGGAGTGCCCAATCGGCCTGTGTGCGCCCCTGCTCCGCCTCCGCCCACAGCCTGTCCACCGACCGCGGCGCCCTCTTGGTCAATCGCCCCCCGCGCAGCGGCTCCATAACGACTACCGCCAACCCCTTGCTCGCGGCGTACCGCAGGCCAGCGGTGCCGGCTTGGTAAGCGACATCCATATAGTTGTATTGAATCTGGCAAAAGGTCCAGTTGTCATACCCATCGACGATCTGGCGAAAGGTAGCCAAGTCATCATGGAAGGAGAACCCCAGGTGACAGATGCGGCCCATGACCATCTGGCGCTCGGCCCAGTCGAACACATCCAGGTCCCGCATCTTGGCCCACCACTTGT
>JAOZPF010000158.1 GCA_029932895.1 Anaerolineae bacterium
CTGACCCCTTGGCAGCGGACCCCGACACTGTCCGGTCCGCTAGATTACCGAGCGCTCATCCCCGTGGAGAAGGGATGTCCGAGTACCAACTGCTCTGGCAAGTTTGGACTATGCAGATTATACTCGGGTTGACAGGAAGCACAACCGGGGCTTATGTCAGCCCTCTCTCTATCGCCTCTGCTACCGAGCGCACGGGGATCAGTTCCAGCCCCTGCGGGACCTGTAGCTTTCCCCGGCGGACGGTGCGGGGCAGGATGCAGCGGCGGAAGCCGAGCTTGGCCGCTTCCTTCAGCCGCGCTTCCATCCGTCCCACCGCCCGCACCTCGCCGGAGAGGCCGACCTCGCCCACCAGTACCAGGTCGGCGGCCACTGGCCGTTCGCGCACGCTGGAGCCGATCGCCATGGCGATAGCCAGGTCCGCAGCCGGCTCGCCGACCTGCAAGCCGCCCACCACGTTGGCAAAGACATCCTGGTCGAACAGGCGCAGCCCCACGCGGCGCGTCAGCACCGCCACGATCAGCAGCAAGCGGTTGAAATCGACCCCGTTGGCGGTGCGGCGGGGATGGCCAAAGCTGGTGGGGCTGGCCAAAGCCTGGATCTCGACCAGGAGCGGGCGCGTCCCCTCCATTGTGACGGCGATGGCTGACCCCGGCGCGTTGACCATTCGTTCGGCCAGAAAGACCTCCGAGGGATTGGTCACCTCCACCAGCCCCTCCTCCCGCATCTCAAAGACGCCTACCTCGGAGGTGGCTCCGAAACGATTCTTGGTCGAGCGCAGAAGGCGGTAGGTGTGAAAGGGGTCGCCCTCCAGATAGAGGACGGTGTCCACAATATGCTCCAGCACCTTGGGGCCGGCGATGGCCCCTTCCTTGGTGACGTGGCCCACCAAAAAGACCGACGCTCCGCCGGACTTGGCCCACCACTGGAAGCGGGTGGCTGCCTCCCGCACCTGGCTGATGGAGCCCGCTGCCGAGGTCAGGTCGCCCGAGGTGACGGTCTGGACAGAATCGACGACCAGCATCGTCGGCTCCATCTGGTCAGCATGGTGAAGGATCGTCTCCAGGCTGGTCTCGGTGAGGATATAGACCCCATCGGTCTTGAGGCCAAGTCGGTTGGCCCGCATCTTGATCTGTCGCGCCGATTCCTCGCCGGAGACATAGAGCACAGGCTTGCCGCTGGCCTCCGCCACCAGCGTGGTCGCCTGGAGCAGCAGGGTTGATTTGCCGATGCCCGGCTCGCCGCCTACCAGGACCAGGGAGCCGGGAACCAGCCCCCCTCCCAACACCCGGGCGAACTCGTCCATCGGCAGGGGCAAGCGGTTGACTCCCTCCATCTCCACTTCGGACAGGCGACGCGGCTCGCCACGGGCGGTGACGGGAATGGCTGTGGTGCGCTCCTCCACTACCTCTACCATCGTGTTCCACTCGCCACAGCCGGGGCAGCGGCCCATCTGCCGGGGGCTGGTCCGCCCGCAGACCTGACAGACCCATTGTGTGTGTGGTTTGGCCATCGTTCCCTCCGTGGGACATATTATATCACGGACAGGGTAAATGAGGCGAATGGGGCAAAGTAGATGTTCGAAGCAAATCGAGTGGGAGTGGGGCAGCCAGGAGAATTGGTGCTTGTCCGCGTCTCTTTGCTGTTCGTAGTGCGCGCTAGGCGGCGCTGAAGCGCCTACTACGAACGTCTCCCGGCGGCGCTGAAGCGCCTACTACGAACGTCTCCCGGTGGCACGAAATACCATTCCCGCTATAATGAGCACATCTCGGTACGGAGGAGACGACGATGAATTATCTAACACATCTGGAATGTGCTCTCTGCGGCAAGGAGTATGACGCCACCGAGTTGCAGCGCCTTTGCCCCGACTGCAAACGCCCTCTGCTGGCGCGATACGACCTGGCGGCGGCCAGACTGGCCGGGCGGGATGCGCTCATCACCGATGAGCCGACGATGTGGCGCTACCGTCCGCTGCTGCCGGTGCGGGACGAGCGGTACATCGCGAGCTTGGGGGAGGGGTTCACACCGCTGCTCCGCGCCAAGCGGCTGGGAGCAGAGCTGGGGCTATCTCACCTTTATGTCAAGGACGAGAGTCTCAACCCCACCGGTTCGTTCAAAGCACGCGGGCTGTGCGTGGCGGTCTCCCGTGCCCAGGAGTTGGGCGTCCGCGAGGTGGTGATCCCCTCGGCTGGCAACGCTGCTGGGGCGATGGCGGCCTATGCTGCCCGGGCAGGACTGGGCGCCCACGTCTTTATGCCCACTGACGTCCCCGCCCCTTTCCGATTGGAGTGTCAGGCGCTGGGAGCCGAGGTCACGCTGGTGGACGGGTTGATCACCGACTGCGGCCGGGCGGTTCGAGAGAGCCTGGAGACGCACGACTGGTTCGACGTCTCTACGCTGAAGGAGCCTTATCGGCTGGAGGGCAAAAAGACGATGGGCTACGAACTGGCCGAACAGTTCGGCTGGAAGCTGCCCGACGTGGTCATCTACCCCACCGGCGGCGGCACTGGCCTGATCGGGATGTGGAAAGCGTTTGACGAGATGGCCGAACTGGGCTGGATCGGCGATCACCGCCCGCGTATGGTCACGGTGCAGAGCGCAGGCTGCGCCCCGATGGTCCGCGCCTTCCACGCCGGTGACGAGTTTGCCACGCCGTGGGAGTCCGCTCAGACCGTGGCGGCGGGGCTGCGGGTGCCGGCAGCCGTGGGCGACTTTCTCATCCTGCGCGCTCTGCGCGAGAGCGGGGGCACCGCCGTTGCCGTCCCCGACGACGCGCTGGTGGAGGCCCAGATGCGTCTCTCCCGCCTGGAGGGGGTCTTTGCCTGCCCCGAGGGAGGAGCCACCCTGGCGGCCCTGGAGGTCCTGCTGGCGCAGGGTTGGGTATCGCCTGAGGAGCGGGTGGTGCTGTTCAACACCGGGACCGGTCTCAAGTACCCGGCGGTGAACTAGTAGGGGATGGCCTGCCCATCAGCCGCCTCCTGTGCTGCTGGGCGTGGCGTTTCAATCCCGCCGAAAGTTGAGCGTATAGCGCCACCAATTGCCAAAACGCTGCGCCAGGTTGAATCCCGCTGCCTCCGCACGCCTGATCGTCTCCGAGGGGAAAGGATAATCGGGGTCGGTGAACTCTTCGGTGATAGAAAGCACGCCGCCTGGTTCGAGCACCCGGCGCAGTTCCGCCAGCGCGCGGGCCTGGTCGGGAATCTCGGGCAGCACCGTGACCAGGAAAGCGCGGTCCACGCTCCCATCCTCCAGAGGTAGGTCGTGGGCGCTGGCGACACCGGTCTCGACGTTGGTCAGCCCGGCCTCCCGGACCCGCTGCTCCACCTGGGTGATCATCTGTGGCTGGATGTCCACGGCGATGACCCGCCCTTCCGGCCCGGCACGGCGGGCAGCATCCACGGTGAAAGCGCCCGGCCCAGGGCCCAGTTCCAACACACGCTCGCCAGGATGGATGTCCACCCGGTCGAGGATGGAGCGCATGTAACGACGACGAAATGGATTGTCCACCAACCATGCCAGCGCGTAGGGACAGGGCGCCGATTTACCCAACCGGGCCGCCAGCCGGGAGAGCAATTTGAGCGGGAGCAGCCAAAAGAGCACCAACCCACCAGTGATACCCAGCGCAATCCACAACACTTTGATCATCTCGACTTTTCCCTGCTGCACGTTGACTTGCGCGTTGGCCGCTCAGCAATCGATGTGGCTCTCCAGGGCGCGGGCAAAGAGCGGCCAGTCCTCCTCCTGAATGAGGTCCAGCGCGGCATCACCCAGGCAGGCCAGGATGCGGGGGAGATACAGATCGGTCCTCAGGTGGTGCTCGGCGATAAAGACGAGGAGCGGGCTGCTGGTCCATGAGGCGCGGGCGTGGTCTGCGGCCAGCCATTCGCCGATCAGCACCTGCTTCCCATCGACCACCAGGACCAAACCCAGTCCCCTGGCCTGGCCCAGCGTCTCCTCGGAGACGTGGGCGACGACGATGTGGCCGCCGGGCAGGTCGAGATTGGCCGTGGTGTAGAGCACGACCCGCGCCCCGCGCGAGACCGCCCTTTCCAGCGCCGGGCGCAGGTCCGGGAAGGTGGCGGGGACGAGAGCGAGGTAGATGCGGGAGCGGGCCTGGTCGATCATCTCGACCGCCTTGGAGAGGATGTTTTTGCGTCCCTCGATGTTCCAGACATACTCCAGGTCGGTGGGCGAGGCCAGGGTAGCCAGGTCGTCCTTGAGCGAGGTTGTCAGTTCCTGGTGCTCGCGCTGGAGATGGTCGAGGAACTCGTCCGCCGGGATCGCCGCGTATAGGGTCGAATCTCCCTTGCGCAGCGTCATCGCCGCGCCACGAGCGACGAGCTTGGCCAGGACCTCATAGATCATCGAGCGTGGGACGGCCGAGACCTTGGAGAGGTGATAGCCAGTGGCGGGACTCTGCCTCAGCAGGGCGACATAGGCTTTGGCCTCGTATTCGGAGAATCCCAGCCTGACCAGTTTGCTGATAGGATCCGTGTCCATCTCCCCCATAGACGTTAGGCGCATAACTACGGTAGCAATATACACTGCTCTGTTCTGTTTGTCAAGGGGGGGGGCTGAGCTGAAGGGGGCGTTTCACTTTTGGGACGACTGCTACCGCTCTGCCGTAAACGGGAGGAGGGGGATGGACAAGGCCAACTCAGGGCGCGTCGTCCGGGCCGGGGACGCGCCCCCGTGTTCAGGCATACGATCTTTTGGGGAGTGTTACTAGCCGGTCTGCGGGTCAATGTTGCCGGGACCGCCGCACTCGGGCGTGTAGCAGGTCACATCGACAAAGTTACACTTTTCCTTGCAGCTTGGGCAGGCCTCGGGGGCGTGGCGGCCTGGAGGGTATAGCCGCAGTTGGTGCATTTCCACCAGGTTTTGGGCTCTTCCATCGTGGTCTCCTTATAGCTGAGGGGCGTGCGGTGGAATCCCGCCGCGTCACCGTCAGATGAACAGCGTGATGGTCGACGCGCGGGCCTCCTGAACGTAGGTGCCGATTGCGCCGTAAGCGTCGATCATCTCTTCTCGCAGGTCCTCCCGGCGGATGTTCATGATCTCTATCGTCATTTCGCAGGCGATGATCTTGCCCCCCAACTCTCGAAAGTCCGCCAGCAGCTTTTCCAGAGAGACGACGTTGGCCTTTTTCATCCGTCGCTCGACCATCCATCTCCCCAGGCCCAGCAAGTTCATCCTGGAGAGCGGTCCCTTCTCCAGCCCGCCCCGGCGCAGCCGTTCGAGGGCCCAAAATGTAAAGTAAATGATGCTTCCATTCCCATCGCCAACGCACCATTGGCGATGATCAACGCGCTGTAGAGCTTGTCCATATCCCCGCTGTGGAGGACGATGGTCACCCGCTCAGGCGCTATCTCGCGCTGTTCCACTCTGCCCACCTCCTCCGGGGGGATACGTTGTCCCCCGGGCCGACCTCTCTCCGCTGGATGCGGATGGTCCACACCCCTTCTGATTCCTCCACGCTCAGGAGTTGGAGCCCCAGTGCCTTGACGGCCATGGGGATCTCCTCTTTGGAGGCGGAGTGAGTGCCCACGACCTCGACGATGTCGCCGGGGGCGGCGCGGCGGAGCGCTTTTCTCGTCTCCACCAGGGGCACGGGGCAGTTCTCTCCGCAGACGTCGACCCGGTATTTGGCACCGGGGCAGGACGGGTCGCGCACATCCACTGTGATCTCGGGCATTTCTCCCTCCTACCCGACGAACGTGATCTCGACCCGCTCCACGTCCCACCGCGACTCGATTTTCTCGGCGATTTCCTCGCGGATGTTGGGGGCGAACTGGTGGTCTTCGGGCAGGTCGATCGTGATCCGCACTGTCCCCTCATCGACCTCGATATTTTGGACCAGCTTGGTGCGGACAATGTCCAGCCCTACCACCGGATTCATCACGTGCTTGAGCCGCTTGCGGACGAGCTCGACGGTGGTCGGTTTTCGCTCCTTGATCAGGCCGTGGCGCTCCTCATAGTTCTCGATAGCCGCCCGCAGGCCGTCGACCGCCAATACGGAGCAATGGGTCTTGACTGGCGGCAGCCCGCCCAGCTTGTCGGAGGCTTCCTTCCAGGTGATCTTTTTGGCCTCCTCCAGCGTCTTGCCCTTGGCCATCTCGGTGATGATGGAACCGGTGGCAATGTTCGACGCGCAGCCGTAGGACTCGAACTTGATGTCGGTGATGTGATGATCCTCGGAGTCCACTTTTAGGTAGACGGCGACCATGTCCCCGCAAGCGGGGCTGCCCTCGATCGACTTGGCGTCGGCGTCCTCAATCCGCCCCACGTTGCGTGGGTTGCGAAAGTGATCCATCACGATCTCGGTATACGGCAGAGACATTCTCAACCTCCTGCACCAACTCTCAATCTTTGCCCAAAGGGCTGATTCTCCTCAGATTCTCCACCACCTCGGCCACTGCCTCCACCACCGCGTCCACGTCCTCTTCTTTGTTATAGCGGCCAAAGGTAAAGCGGACAGAGCCGTGGGCCCGCTCGTGGTTACCGCCGATGCCCAGGATGACGTGGCTCGCCTCCAGGGAGCGGCTGAAGCAGGCAGAACCGGTGCTGACGGCAAAGCCTCTCATATCCAGGTGAAGCAGCAGCGCCTCCCCCTCCACAAAGCGGAAAGAGATATTGGCGTTGTGTGGGAGGCGGTGGACCGGGTGACCGTTCAGGCGTGTGTGCGGGATTTGGAGCAGTTCTTTGATCAGCCGGTCGCGCATCGCCTGCAACCGGGCCGTCTCCTGCGGTGTGACCAGCTCCACTGCCTTGGCAAAACCGATAGCGCCGGGGATGTTCTCCGCCCCAGGGCGCAGGTCGGATTCCTGAAAGCCCCCGTCCATCCACTTGCGGAGCGGGGTGCCTTTCCTGATGTACAGCCCGCCCACTCCCTTGGGCCCGTGGATGGCGTGGGCCGAGACGGTCACCAGGTCC
>JAOZPF010000159.1:0-2034 GCA_029932895.1 Anaerolineae bacterium
TATCCGCCAGTTAATGCAACCGGCCTTTAGAGAAGGGGATTATGAAAAAGGAATTAAGCTGGCCGTGGCCCAGATTGAGAGTTATCTCCGTTCTGGTCAGCCACCTTCAGGAGTGGAGTTGACTCAGGAGAAGATGGCCGCCGCTTTGCCTTTGCACAAATCTCCCCCGAAAATCAGCCCCCTCTTGACAAAACTCAATCGATATGTTATAATTTCTCATAGTTCGATTAAGAATCATTGGGAGGGTGCGATGTATCCATTGCCGACGGAGTGTCCCATCTGCCACGACGACCTGCTGGTGACCCGTCTCGTCTGCCGCAATTGCGGCACGGCCCTGGAGGGTCGGTTTGCCCTGGAGCGGTTGTTCCAACTCACGCCGGAGCAGCTTCACTTTGCCGAGACCTTTCTCCGCTGCGAGGGCAAGATCACGCGCGTGCAGGAGGAGTTGGGGGTCTCTTACCCCACTGTCCGCAGCCGCCTGGAGGATGTCATCCGCGCCCTGGGCTATGAGGTGGGGGAGAAACAGGCCGACGAGACGCACCGCCAGGAGGTCTTGCAGCGGGTGGCGCGAGGCGAGATCTCGGCCGAGGAAGCACTCCAGCTTTTGCAGAGTGAGTGAACCTGGAGGAATCAAGATGTCTGTGCAAGCGTTGCGAATTCGGCTCCCTGGTTTGGCGGTGGTCGTCTATATAGAGCGGCTGCGCAGGCAGACGGGGAGGGAGGGGCAGCGGTCCGAGCAGCAGCAGGAGGACGGACGGCGCGCGCTAACCCGCTGCCCTGCCACTATATGGGAGGCGACCAGCTCGATCGCCCAGTGGAGGTAGGGATGTTCGACCGGACCATCGAGACTGCGGCGGCGGTCCGCATCACCGTGACCGAGTGCCTGGGCGACCTGGCGGTGCGGGGGGCGGAGGAGCCCCGGGTGCGGGTGCGGGCGCGGGATGGGGAAGACGACGTGCTGCTAGAGCAAAAGGGGGACGACCTGACCCTGGCGGTGCGCTCCGACTGTTCCCTCACCTGCCCCGTGGGAACCACGCTCACTGTGCAGATAGTGCGTGGCGATCTGAGGGTCAGGGGAGTGGACAGCCAGGTGACCGTGGGCACCGTTCACGGCGACGTCTCTTTGCGCGACGCCGGACCCGCCACTTTGGAACAGGTGTATGGCGACCTGAGCGCCCGCCGGGTGTCCGGCGACCTGCAGGTGGGGGTGGTGATGGGAGATGCGCTGCTCCGTATCGTGGACGGCGCTTGCACTCTGCACGAAGTGGGCGGCGACCTGGTGGCTGAGGGGCTGGCGGGCGGGCTGGATGCGGAGAAGGTGGGAGGGGACGCGCGGCTGGGGCCGCCATTCTCCCCCGCGTCCACCTACCGGTTCCACGTCGGCAGTGACCTCTCTGTCATTATCCCCGCCGACGCCAGCCTGCGACTCTCCCTCCGCGCCGGTAGCGCCATTCACTCCCGCATCCCTGATCTCGTTCTGGAGGATGACGGTGCCGAGGCGGCGGGGGTCCTGGGAGAAGGCGAGGCGATTTTGGAGGCAGAGGCCGGCAGCGCTATCCATCTGCGCCCGGCGCAAAGCGGGCATGTGCCGTCCGACGATCTAGAGTTCGACCTGGGAGGGCTGGGGCTGGACATCGAGGCCCGTATCACGGAGGCGATGGCAGAGTTGGAATCGCGCCTGGAAGAGAGCCTGGGCCGCATCGACAGCGAGGCCCTGCGCCTGCGGGTGGGACGCGCGGTGGAGCGGTCGCACCAGGCGGCGGAGCGAGCCGCCGAGCGGGCGCGCCAGGCCGCCGAGCGAGAGGCGGAGCGGGCCCGCCTGAGGAGGGAGCGCGCCGAGCGACGTTGGCGGCGGGTCAGTGGTCAGAAAACCACTCCGCGCGAGCCAGCCGCGTCTGATGAGGAGCGGCTGCGCGTGCTCCGCATGCTGGAAAAGGGCATCATCACCCCTCAACAGGCCACCGAACTGCTAGCCGCACTGGAGGGCCGCTAGTGGTCGCCGCCGTCGCCCGGCACAAGGGCGGGGGGATCGTC
>JAOZPF010000159.1:2044-6918 GCA_029932895.1 Anaerolineae bacterium
GTCCCCTTCGACCCGTTCCAGCACCTGGGCCAGGTGGTCACCCTCATCTCCGGGGCATTTGCGGGGGAGCTGGGGCCGATGGCCCGTTACACACTGCGCCGTATGCAGCGAATGGCCCGCTGGGGAGGGCTTGGCCTCTGGCTGTGGTCGGCGGAGACGGAAGCGTGGGGCGCACCGGGGTTTGTCTGGCTAGAGGACGGGCAGGTGGTAGGCAACATCTCTCTCCGTCGCGCCGCGTCCTCCGGTGGGTGGATGATCGGCAACGTCGCCGTTCGTGCCGACCGGAGAGGGCGGGGGATCGGGCAGGCGTTGGTAGAGACGGCGATCAAGTCGGCCGCCCAGCGGGGCGGCGCGTGGGTGGGGCTGGAGGTGCGGGAGGATAACGGCCCCGCCAGAGAGCTGTACGGGCGGTTGGGATTCGAGCCGGTGGGTACTATGCTCGAGTTGGCTCGTCCAGCCGGGTTGCCCTGGTCAGAACCCGCCCCATTTTCCCTCCCCCTGCGCCGGGCGCGAGCCGACGACAGTGTTCTCCTCTACCATCTGGCTCAGGAAGGGCTGGAGCGTCCCCACCGGGAAATACTAGAGATCCGCCGCTCCTCTTACCGCAGCGGTTGGGAAGCGCGGGCGGGGATGTGGCTGGAGGGCTGCCGCGAGGACTGGTGGGTGACGGAGGAGCAGGGACGCGTCGTCGGAGCGCTGCGCGTCAGCAGCCGTCGGCCCGGTCGCTTTCACCGAGTGGAAGTGCTCTCCCGTCAGGAGCGGCTGGATGACCTGGGACCGCGCCTGGTGCTGGCGGGGGTCCGGTTTCTCTCCCAGCGGCAACGCTGGGAGGCCGCGACGCTGTTGCCGGGGCTGCGCCAGCGCCTGGAACAGAGTTTCGCCCGCGCCGGGTTTCGCCGGATGCGTCGCCTGGTTCAGATGCGGCTGCTCCTGGGACGGCAGATTCCAGCGACTGCGTGAGCGCGTCGATCTTTTGGAGGGAGCGATGGAAGAACGGCTGAATGTACTGGAGCGAGTCGAGGCTGGGGAGATCAGCGCTGCGCAAGGCGCGCGGTTGCTGGAAGCGCTGGTGGCTGGGGACGGGCGGCCCCCGTCATCGCCCGGCAGTCAACACCCCGAGGTACCCCGTCCGGCGCTGATCAACCTTCTGTGGCAGGCGATCTTTTGGCCCGGCGTCGCCGCGGTGGTGGGGGGCGGGCTGCTGGTGGCCCTCGTCTATGCCTGGGACATCCCCGCCCCGTGGCTGGTCCTGGGTTGGGTGTTTTTTGTCCTCGGAGTACTGGCAATGGCGCTGGGCTGGTGGCTGCGGGGCGCTCGCTGGCTCGCCCTGCGGGTGCGGCAGGACGACGGCCCGAACATTGCCTTCGCCCTGCCCCTGCCGTTGGGCCTTGCGGCCTGGGGGTTGCGGATCGCCCGTCCCTTTGTCCCGCACCTCCGGGAGACGGCGGTGGACGAGTTGATCCTGGCGATGCGGGACGAGTTACGCGACGGTCGCCCTCTGATCGTGGAGGTGAACGAGGGGGAGGGCGGGGAGCAGGTGCAGGTCTATTTGGCCTAGGAGGTGAATGATGGAGGAACGGCTCAAGATTCTCCAGATGCTGGAGGAAGCCAAGATCACGGCCGAGGAGGCGGCGACGTTGCTGCGGGCACTGCTAGGGGGCGGGCAGCGGGCGGGCCAGACCCTGGGCGGCAAGGACGGTCGCTATATGCGCGTTCGCGTGAGTGATCTGGAGTCGGGGAAGGAGAGGGTGAACGTCTCCATTCCCCTCGGGCTGGTGAGCGTGGGCTTGCGCATGGCGGAGCGATTTGCCCCACAGGAAATGGGGAATATCGACTTGCAGGAACTGGAGGAATTGATCACCAGCGGCGCGGTGGGCAAATTTGTCGAGGTGACGGACGCGGAGGACGGCGAGCGGGTGGAAGTCTATATCGAGTGAGCACGACGCACTTGCAGTTTCTCTCCTTGCTCAGAGGGGGGCGGGCTTTGCGCTCGCCTCCCTCCTATGTTCCACCCCTCTCCCTACTTGACGCAGTCGGGGCCGGTGGTATCATAGCAGCGGAGGTGGTGATGCGATCCCGAGCGTGGGCCGCAGTTCTGGCGGGCGTGATCCTGGTCGCTGCCGGCGTGGCGCTGGTGCGTATAGGCAGGGAGCTGCCTCCCGTCCCCACGCCCACTGCCACCGCAGCTATCTCGACTCCCTCCCCCGCGCCCCCGCCATCCCCCACACCCGGCCCGTTCCTCTACACCGTCCGAGAGGGCGACACCCTCTCTAGCATCGCCACAACACACGGGGTCACGCTGGAGGAGCTGATCGCCGTCAACGGCCTGGACGACCCGAACCTGATCCACGCCGGGCAGGTGCTGGTCATCCCAGGGCTGGCGGCCCTTCCGCTTCCCACATCGACCCCCTTCACCGTGCCTCCCGCCACCCCTCTCCCCACGCCCACTCCCTCCGGACCGCCGCTGGTCGAGATCGCCAGCGTGGTGGGGGCGGGAGAGCCGGGCGCGGAGACGGTGACCGTGCGCAACCGGGGCGGAGCCGTTCTACTGGAGGGATGGACCCTGGCTGACGCTGTGGGCAACCGCTTTACCTTTCCCCACCTGACCTTGTTCTCGGGGGGCGAGGTTACCCTTCATTCCTGCTCGGGCCACTCCAGCCCCACTCACCTCTACTGGGGCCGGGTCACCCCGGCCTGGACGTCGGGTGAGTTGATCACGCTGCGTGACCAGGACGGAGCGGTCGTCGATACGATCGTCGTCCCCTAGAGACAGGCGGTTCTATACCGTGAGGCTCCCGCCCGGCTTGAGGACCACCGGCTCAGCCTCTGTTCCGGCCTTCACTCGCTCGGCCCAGGCCTCCGGGTCCTGGTGGATCACGTCGAAGGTGTCATAATGGATGGGGACCACCAGCCGTGGTTGGAGAAGCTCGACCGCCCGTAGCGCGTCGTCCGGTCCCATCGTAAAGTTGTCGCCGATGGGCAGCATCGCCAGGTCAAGCCCGCCCTCGCCGATCAGCTTCATGTCGTAGAAAAGGCCGGTGTCACCGGCGAGGTAGAGCCGTTTCCCCTCCGTCTCCAGAAGGAATCCGCAGGGAGCGCCGCCGTAGGAGCCGTCGGGCAGGGCAGAGCCGTGGTGGGCGATAGTCAGCTTGAGGTAGCCAAAGGGGTAGCGAAAACCACCGCCGATGTGCTGCGGATGGACATTCTCATACCCCTGGGCCTGGAACCAACTGGTGATCTCGAAATTGCTGATGATCAGCGCGCCCGTGCGTTGCGCGATCTCCAGGCCGTCTCCCACGTGGTCGCCATGGCCGTGGGTGATCAGGATATCAGTGGGGTTGACGTCACTGGGAGAGACGGCAGCCAGGGCGTTGCCCGTGAGAAAGGGGTCCACTAGGAGCCGATGCTCCCCTACCTCCAGCCCGATGCAGGCATGTCCGTACCAGGTCACTGTGATCGACATCTCGCCTCCTATGATGTGAACTGCAATCGAGTATAGACCAGGAGATGAGGGTTGTCAATGTCGGTTGGCAACTTGACAAGGGGGGTAAATCAACGACAATACAACAACTCGATACCTGCTGGCTTCTGGGTGTAACTCGGCCAGCCTGACCGTAGCCAGTCATCGCCTCCGAGAGTGAACTTCCATGTCCGGGATACTTCTCTCTGGGCTAGGGCTACATGCAGAAAGGAGACTCCCCAATGGTACGCAAGTCAGTCCCAAGCAAGCCCTTTCCGGAGCGTGTACTGATAGCTGCGGGCAGTGCGCTGGCGGCCTGTTTAGCAGCGCTAGCGCTGCTGGGAGTGCTGGGCGGAGAAATGTCTGCCCGCGCCGCCCCTACCACCGAGCTGCACGTCTGCCCCAGCGGCTGCACCTACTCCTCCATCCAGGACGCCGTTGATGCGGCGACCGCAGGCGACCTGATCAAGGTGGCCCAGGGCATCTACGCCGACACCCATCTCAGAGCCGGCTTCGTCCAGGTGGTCTATATCTCCAAGACCGTCACCGTCCGCGGCGGCTACAACGGTGATTTCTCCGCCTGGGACCCCGACACCTACACCACCACGTTGGATGCGGGGGGGCAGGGGCGGGTGGTCCGCATCGTTGGGGACATCGCCCCCACGCTGGAGGGGCTCTACATCACCGGCGGCGACGCCCAAGGGATGGGAGGCGGCTCCTACGGCGAAGATGCCGGGGGCGGGGTGTATGTCTACCAGGCCGCCGCCACCATCAGCCACTGCGTGATCTATAGCAACACCTCCGGCGGGACCGCCTTCACCACAGCCGGAGCCGGAGGCGGGATACACTTTAGAGACAGTGACGGCGCTGCGCTGATCGGCAACACGATCCGAGATAACGTCGCCAGTCCTACCTCCTCCGGTCTTGGCGGGGGAGTGTACATGGACTCGAGCACCGTCACCCTGCAGGGCAACATCTTCCTCCGCAACGACGCCAGCATTTCTCTGGACGGTTACGGCGGCGGGGTGTACTCGAGGGGCGGCAACGCTACATTGGCAGGTAACACTTTCCTCTCCAACACCGCCGGGATAGCGGGCTGGGGCGGCGGCGGCGGGGGGCTGTACGTATACGCCACGAGTTCCTTCAGCATGACAAACAACCTCGTCGTCCAAAACCAGGCCGACACCGCCGGCAGCGGGCTGTACGTGGGTGGCGCGAGCAGTGCTCCCTCCTACAGCACCATGCTCCACAACACCATCGCCGACAACCACAGCAGCGGTCAGGGAATCTACGTCGGCGACTATGCCACTCTGTTCTTCACCAACACCATCATCGCCGGTCACAGCACGGCGGGCATCTACGTCACCACCGGCGGGACAGCCACGCTGGAAGGGACCCTGTGGTGGGGCAACGG
>JAOZPF010000160.1 GCA_029932895.1 Anaerolineae bacterium
CACGTCCCGGCCCTGCACCGCGGCGTCGAACCCCGCCAGATTGACCGCGGTGGGGTTGAACTCTTCCACCAGAAACCGATCCACGTCCCAGTACCCCCCCTGCTCCTGCGGCGACAGCGTTCCGGCATTGTCGCTGCGAAGAACGAGAGCGATGACTGCCGTCTTTCCCCTATAGCTATCAGGGATAGCGACAGTCCGGTCGGTAAAGCTGCCCTGACTGCCGGAGTAGGAGGCCAAGCGCTCCCAGGTGCCCGCGGCAGTGTCATGAATCCAGACCGTCGCCTCATCGCCAGCAGCGATGTTGTATCGTTCTGTGAGTACGATCTGCAGAGATTGTCCGGCGTCACTGGGCAACATGAGAAAGGGAGAATAAAGCTGATCCACCAAATTGTTGCTGTACCCAGTCCAGCTTCCCTCGCTCCCCTGGAGGCGATAGAAGCCACCGGCGTTGTGTGCCCACAAGCTCTCCCGCGCTACCTCGATCTCATCCTCGTACCAACCGACGCCGTAGGCAGAGCCGTGGTTCGACACATCGGTCTCAAAGCGAAGGCGGACCTGACCGGTAGTCGTGCCAGCGAAACTGCTCAAGTCGATAGTGCCCTCGTAGTAGGACCACCAAGCCGCGTTATAGTTTCCGCTGGAAGAGTCCTCGGTAGTCCAGCAGCTCGTAGCTCCATCGGGACGACTCTCCAAGTAGAGATAATCATAGCCGAGCTCAGAACTGCCTCGGAAGTGCGTGTTAAAGTAGGCCCAGCTAGTGCCACGCAGGTCGAGGGCGGGAGAGGTCATCTGGTAGTCGGCGTTATCCGCATCGTAGAGGGCATGGGCGCTGTAGGACCCGCTCCAGGCATAGTCAGTAGAGCGAGTCCACTTGTCGGCCGGGTTGACGGTCCAGCGAATTGGGTCACCCTCAAAGCAATCCAGGCAGGCAAATCCCTTGCGGGTCCAGTTGGGTGGGGCAGTGGCGAAATCCTCGGTATAACTGAGGGGAGTTCCGCTAAAGGTCTCGCTGATGGTAGTAAAGCTCCAGACCGAGCTGGCGGCAGAGGTCTGGTAACCATCATAAGTCACGACTTTCCAGTAGTAGGTCGTGCCGGGAGAAGTATAGTACGGGAGCGAGGTAAGCAAAGTCGCCGGGCCGCCAACCCGTGTCGACCCATCGCTCGTGTCCACGTACCAGGTATAGCGCAACGTGTCCCCGTCGGGGTCACTGCCACCGCTCCATCTCAGGGAGGGGGCAAAAGCTGCGACCGTGCTGCTGTCGGAAGGCCAGGAGAGAGCGGCGGCAGTGGGCGGGTCGTTGATGGTGCCGAGGTAGATATTGTCCCCCTCACCAACATCGCGATTGTCCACCCAAAAGGCGATAGGGTGCTTGCCGTCAGCCGCACCGCCGATGGGATGAAAGGCCAAGCCAGCGTGGTGGAAACCAGCGACAGTGGTGTTGCCAGCGTCGTTCAGAGTGTAGGGAGAGCCCCACCAATTCTGCCCGTTGTCATCAGAGCCTTGCAGGCGGGTCTGGTTGTCGCTGTAGATATAGGCAACACGAACTTTTTGTCCGTTAGCGGAGACGGCGGGGTAACGCTCAGTAGCGGCAGTGTTGGCAACCGTGACCAGACTCCAGTGGTTCCCATCGTCGGTGGAGCAGCGAAGCTGGATATCATCGCTCCGTTGCACGACGATATAATGATAGGAGCCGCTAGCGTCAGCGTCGGCGTAGATAGCATTGGTCAGGTTGCCCTCGTTCGCACTGGGAAGAGTACCTATCGCGCCGCGGCGGAAATAGCGGCGGCTGTTGGAACTGCGCAGGTAGGTAGCAATCACGTTGCTGCCGCCCACGCTGACCGTGGGCCGCTGACGGTGGCAGCTTCTGGTCGTACTACTGTAGCCACCGGACCAGTTGGAGCCGCCGTCGGTCGTCCAGATGAGGAGAAGATCGGAGTACCCATCCCCCTGGTACGGCACCTGGAAGACCATATAAACGTCGTCACCATCCCCGCCGGCATCAGCCGCCGTGCCGCCGGGGACCAAGGCATAGGTTGTGCCGTAGTAGGTGACGGACCAGTTCGAGACGTCGCGAGGGCAGCCCGACATCGCCCGGGCGGGGTACCAACGATAGCCAGTGCCAGGGTTGTAATACAGCTCCAGCGCGATGTAGAGCTGACCGTTGCCATCCACGGTAATAGAAGGACGGCGGGCGCTGTACGCGGTAGAGGCCAGGACGTACCATAGATCCCAGCTCTGCCCGTTGTCACGGGACTTGCCGGCGATGATTCCATAGCACCCCTCCGCCGGGCAACTACCGCCCGTGGCGTAGAGGCGCTCAAAGGCGACATAGAGGTTCCCCTGATCGTCGGCCTCCGCCGTGACCCATCCCGAGTTATTGGAAAGCCCCTCGACCTTGACATTCGGTATCGGCCCGACAGCGAGCGGCCGCATCGTCGGCTGGTGCATGACGACGGAGGAGACAGCAACTCCGGTTATCTCCGGGGATTGGAGAGACAGCGAGGTCAGCCGCCCTGTTGGGCGCGACCGCTTGGATGACACATCAGGCATAGAGCTGAATGACACCTGGGCACGGCGCACTAGCTCCGCCCCCGGCCCAACGCGGTCTGCCCCAAGCCCAACCCGGCCCATGACCTGCGGCCCAGCGGCGAGAAGCGTGCTCGCCGGGTCGTCCATACAGAGTGGGGTATATCCACTCGTCGCCGCCTCTGGAGCCAGCCCGTTCTCCCAGGCCGGCCCTCGCGGCTGCGCGATCAGCACCTCATCATATGACTTTGATCCGGGCGGAGGAGGTAAAAAGCCTCTCTGTGGGACTGTCGAAAGAGAAAGGGCGGGCATCAAAGAAAAAAGGAGCACAATGACCAATGCATAGAACACGACAAACAGCAAGCGATTTTTCACAACCTCTCCTCCCCAATATACCAACAAACCGTCACGGTTACCCCTCGCGACGGTCGCTTTGACGGCATAGTACCGAGGTACCGGATACCACCGTATGCTTCCATTATATAACTAAACTAACAGCGCAAAAATAGTACGCTGGTACTAGCATTTCCTACCAGGGTTTCCACACTTATCCACCACTGGGAACACAAAAAGCCGCCCCCAGGACTGTGGTGCGGCCTCCTTTGTCAGAACATCCTTTTACACCCATTGTCCAATGGCGACGGGCCGATTCGAACGGCCAACCAAGGGCTTATGAGTCCCCTGCTCTGCCATTGAGCTACGTCGCCGATAGCGGGTATTATACCGAAGGCGAGCCGGTTGTCAAGTTTCCGCCGCCCGGGGATTCCGCCTGTCCGCCGCCAACAACCACCACTTGCCAAGCAGAGAAAGGGCTGTTAGAATGGGCGACGTGCAACACACAGCGGGCTCCAGAAAACAGGCCAGGAAAACAACCGCGTACCGCTACCCAAACGAGCGGGCTATCCTAGCCGTCACCCTCACTCTGGTCATCCTGGTCATCGCTCTGACAGCAACAGCTACGGTCTGCCTCAGCGCCGTCTTTGTGCTGGCGATGCTCTTGATCTCTTATCTAGTCACCCGCTCCCAACACCAGGCCCTGATGGCGAACGGTCGCCAGGTCACTCCCCGTAGCACGCCCGGCCTGCACGCGATCGTCGAGGAGAGCGCGCGCCGCTTGCAACCCGGCCCAGTGCAGGTTTTTGTGGTCCCCAGCCGCACTATGAACGCCTATACCTTTGGCCTCTCCTCCCCCAAGACCGTCGTACTCCACGCCCCGCTGCTACAGGCAATGGACGGTGACGAGTTGCGGTTCGTCGTGGGACACGAGATGGGGCACGTCAGCTTGGGCCACACCTGGCTCAATTCCCTGGTGGGAGGGTTGGCGGGCATTCCCAGCCCGTTTTTTGCCTCGGCGTTGCTGGCGCTGGCTTTCTTGTGGTGGAACCGGGCGTGCGAGTTCTCAGCCGACAGAGCCGGGCTGCTGGCCTGCGGTGACCTCCGCAAGGCTGTTTCGGCTCTGGTCAAGCTGGCGGCGGGGAGCAATGCGCGCACCAGGGCCGATCTGGAGAAGGCAGTGCAGCGCATCGAGGCGGAGGACGACCATCCGTTGAGCGGCCTGGGGGAGGCGCTGAGAACCCACCCGATGATGGTGCGCCGCATAGAGGAACTACAGCGGTACGCCGCCTCCTCCCAATACCGTCGCTTACAGGCACGGATGAGCCGCGACGTGATGCGGGGTTAGCTCTGCTTGTCCGGCAGAGTGAAGCAAAACGTGCTCCCCTGCCCGGCCTGTCCCTCCAGCCAGATACGGCCGCCGTGCGCCTCCACCGCCATCCTACAGAACGCCAGCCCCAAGCCGGTCCCGCGTCGTCCGCGTGCAGGATGATCAGCCAGGCCAAACTTTTCAAACACCCGCTCCCGGTACTCGGGGGGGACACCCACCCCGGAATCGGAGACGCTGAAAGCGACCCCGCCATCACCACCGCGCCGGGCCACCAGCGTGATCCGTCCCCCAGGCGGCGTGTACTTGATCGAGTTGGAGAGCAGGTTCGCCATCACCCGGCCGATCAACTGGCGGTCGCACCACACGCTGCCAGCATTCTCGTCCAAGTCGACCTGCACATCCAGCCCCTCGGTCTCGGCCAGAGGGCCAAACAGGCCCAGTGCCTCCTGCACCAAATCCCGCAGCTCTACTAGCTCCAGGTTCGGCTCAAGTGCCCCCGCTTCCATCCTGCTTACATCCAGCATCTCATCGACCAGGCCGACGAGGACGCGACCACTGCGCAGCGAGCCTTCCAGGAGCTCACGCTGCTTGGGGGGCATCTGCTCCGCCGCCGTCATACGGAGGATGTCAAGCCCCCCTATCAGAGCCGTGAGCGGGCTACGCAGGTCGTGGACGACCATCTCGGTAAGGTTCCCACGAAGCCGCTCCGACTCGGACAACCGCGCGTTGGTTGTCCGCAAGCGGTTGGCGAGCGTGCCAGCCAGCAGGGCGGTGAACAGAGCAGGCACGGCAACGGCGAGCCAGTTGATGACGAGGAGCAAGCCCCGCTCCCGAGGATTGAACTCCTCCCGCCAGATCAGCACCATACTCAGCGAACCAGAGTACTCGAGAGCCAGGATCAGGCCGTAGCACACGGCGCTCAGCAGCGCGACGAACACAGCGCCGCGTCGTTCGAGGAGAAAGGAGGCGGCGACCACAACGAGCAGGTAGAGAGCCGGCATAGGGGTCAGCGGCCCGCCAGTGAAATGAACCGTCAACGAGATGATCAGCACGTAAGCAACCAGAACCGTCCACGCCACAGGGCGGGACGGCACTTTCATCCACAAGGCCAACAAGCCAGTTCCGGTGATCAGCGCCGCCGCCAGGGCAAGCAGAGAGGTCTCCAGCGTGGGGATATGCAACAACCCCATCCCTGAATCTGAGGTCAGGATCATCGCCCCGAACACCAGAACCGTCAGGCCGGCGACCAGGAGCGTATTGCGCAGGTCCCGCGCTCCACTATTACCCTCCCGCGCATCCCTCGCTCTCATATCTCCCTCCAAGGAAGCAAATGATTATCCAATGGTCAGTGCCCGGCGACCTGGCCCGGCGAAGGGTTATAGCTGATGTAGAAATCGCGGGAACAATCGTCCGAATCCACATCCGGCGGATAACGCTTGAGAGAAGCATCCCAAGGGAAGGAATCACCACCTTCAAGCGGATAGGGCAGCACGCCGGCGCGGGGCAGCCCGCCCCAGGCGACGCTGTCCACCAACGCGCCGCCGCCATCCTGCAACAGCATCTCGTCGCTCGCATTGCCCAGCGCCATGCCAAAGCCGTCCCAGGCAGCGACCGGCGTCAGGTCGGGCACGGCGGGGTCACAGGAGGTCCACTCATAGTTGGGATTAAAGCCATACTCGGCGCTAAAGGTGGTCGCGCAGGCAGCGACGACGATGACCTGCCCGTGGAGCAATTGCGCCCCGGCGGGGAAAGCGTACCGCCCGTCCCCATAGTCGCCGACGTTGATCGCGTCCCCCACCCGCCACCCAGCGATGGAGACGGTCGGGCCAGGGTTATAGATCTCGACCCATTCGTGCCCCGTGTCGTCACCGGCAGGGTTGATAAAGAGCTCGCTAAAGAGCGGATAGTCCACCGGCGGCAGATAGCCGTGCAGCGCCAGGGGCAGATAGGCGTGGTAGATGAACGGGCCGTGGCCCAGCACCCAGTCGTGGTCAAAGACAGCGAGGACGCGCTCGTATGCCGCAGCGGAGCGGAATTGGAGCGATACCTCGCGGTTGTTCTTGTTCGAGTTCTCCGAGCCGTTGACACTGCCCAGATTGACCCAGCGCTCACCGGCGACGCGCAGTGCCCAGATCTTGGCGTGGATGCCCAGTCCGGTGACATCTGCCAGGCGGCAGGTGAGGGACAGCCCCTCGCTGACGGCGATGTCGTTGACGACGAGGCAACTCTGGCTGTTGCCGCCGTCGTCATAGTAGCTGTCGAGGAGGAGACGCACCGCTGCACCACGCCGCGCCGCAGCCAACAGCGCCTGGACGCGGGGATTGAGCCCCACCGGGCCGACCCCAGCAGTCCAGGTGTATGGCTCGTCCATCTGCATCACGGCGATGTCGTCGCCGGCCCCAGCCCGTCCGATGAGGCCAAGCAGACCGTCACTGTCGCGCAGCGTGTTCTCCGGGGCCTGGAGGAGGATGAAATCGGAGGCCGTCAGCGGCAGCGAAGCGGTAAAGGGAGCGGAATAAGTGGTCCAATCCGGCTCCGGCAGAGGGGTAAAGCCGGGCGTGGCGACGAACGGCGCTGTGCCGTAGGGAACCAGGTCGTCGTGCGCCAGGTCGAGGTCGCGGCTGACAATCAGATTCAGGC
>JAOZPF010000161.1 GCA_029932895.1 Anaerolineae bacterium
AACCGGGCCAGCGAGAGCGGTGGCTCAACCCGCGTCGAGATCACCAGGTGCATCTGCGGCGGCTGGTGGCGCAGGACAAAATCCAGCATGCGATGCACCTCGGCGTGGTCGATACAGTGATAGTCCTCCAGAATGATCAGTAGCTCCCGCTCAAAGGCCACGGTGACCTCGTTGAGCAGCACCGACAACACCTGCTCTATCTGCGCCTCCAGGTCGTCCAGCAGCGTCAGCGCGGTCTGACCAAAACCGGGCGAGACGCGCCGCAGCCCTTCGACCAGGTAACGGAGAAAGACCTTGGGATCGTTGTCGGCGGGGTCCAACTGGTACCAGACGAGCGGGACATCCACCACCTGAGCGAACGAGGCCAGCAGCGTGGTCTTGCCATATCCCGGCGGGGCCGAGACCAACGCCAGCTTTTTCGTCAGTGCTACCCCCAGCTGCCGCTGTAAGCGCGGGCGGGGCAGATGATCAGGCCGCAGACGTGGGATCAGGAACTTGGTGTGAAGCAAGAGAGGTTTCTTCATCGCCGCAACGCCGGGCCAGGCACGGGACGGATGACCATTCCCCCAGATGGGAACGAATTGGTGCTCTCCAAGGCTACAAACTGAACACGGGCTCGGTCGCTCATCAGAACTCGATTTCCCATATTTGCGTCACAGTTTACAACGAAAGCCGCAAAACTTCAACTGCATGGTCAGCGGATGAAGCGGATGGAGCGGATTGAGCAAGTGAAGTGGAAGAGACGCGTGCGGGGGGGGGAAAATAGATCGGAGCAACCTCGGCGGCTGCTCCGATCTCGGGGCTGACCAGGCAGGCTGACAGAACCTTGCCCTTTATTCCCTTTACACCTGATAGACAATCTCACCACCCACCATCGTTATCTCCACCTCCGTATCCCACAGCTCCTGCCCGGTTGTCGCCTCATAAAAGTTCTTGTTCCAGACCACCAGGTCGGCGAATTTGCCCGGCTCGATGGAGCCTTTAACGTTCTCCTGATGCCCGGCATAGGCCGAGCCCATCGTGTGGCAGCGCAACGCCTCCTGAATGGTCAACACCTGTTCGGGATGGAAACGTTCACCGGAGTATGTCCCCCGGCTGACTGCGCCCAGCAATGTCGCCAGCGGAGTTACCCAGGGAGTGGTTGGAGAATCAGACCCCAACGCCAGAGGAATACCCGCGTCCAGCCACTCGCGGGTGACCATAATCCGCGCCGCCCGCTCCTCGCCAAAGAGATCGGCGTAGCGGTCCCCGCCCATACGGATGAACTGCGGTTGGGTAGAGACGACGACACCCAGGTCTTTGATGCGCTGCGTCGCCTCCGGCGTGCTGATGATGCAGTGCTCGATACGGTGACGCGGGTCGGGGCGGGGATTGGCGTTCATCGCCTCCTCGAAGGCGTCCAACGTCAGGTCAACCGCCGCGTCGCCCACACAATGGACGCATATCTGCAAGCCGGTGTCGTGCAGTTCGCGCACGGCCCGCTTGAACGTCTCCGGCTCCCATGTAGGCAAGTCCCAACGCTCGCCGTTGTGCGGCTCGTGACAGTAGGCCATCGTCATCTGCCCGTCGAGCAGGAACTTGAAACCAGCAAAGCGCATAAAGTCGTCGCTATAGTGCTCAATCTCGTTCAGCGCCCGCTCCAGATCGCCGGGCCATTCCAGCGTGTAATAGACCGCGCCGCGCAGGTACATCTCTCCCTGCCGGCCCACGTCCAGATACGTGCCGACCGTGTCGACGCCACGCACATTGTTGTCTTGGAAACTGGTCACGCCGCAGGCAGCAAAGGTGGGCTGGGTGGAGAGAATGTTCTGCCGCACGTCGTCTTGCGTAAAGAGGGGCACGACCCGCCGTAGCAGGTCCATTGCGCGGTGGTTGTAAAAGATACCGTCCGGCTCACCGTTGGCGTCCCGCCCCACGACCCCGCCGACGGGGTCGGGCGTGCTGGCGTCAATGCCGGCCAGTTCCAGCGCCAGGCTGTTGGCCGAACCATAATGCCCGCCCTGCTGCACGATCCAGACCGGGTTGTTAGGCGAGACCGGGTCCAGGTCGTAGCGGGAGGGCAGGCCAGCGCCCTGGAGGAACATAAAATAGCCAATGACCCATTCCCCCTCCGGGGTCTGAGCAACGGCCTCGGCTAATGCGTCCTGCAAGTCCTGCAACGTCCGCACATCAGGCGGGAGGAAGGGGGTGTAGTAACTGTGCATCAGCCCCGTCACCTGGAAGTGGTTGTGCGAGTCAATGATGCCCGGCGTGAGCGTCCGCCCAGCCAAATCGATCACCTGCGTCCCCTCACCGACCAGGCCAGAGATGTCGGCATCGCTTCCCACCGCCTGGATCAGACCGTTGCTGACGGCGACCGCCTGGGCGATGGTGTCGGCAGAATCTATGGTGAGGACGTTGCCGTGGAGGAATACCAGGTCGGCCGGGTTGGTAGCCAGGCCAGGTGGCAGTGTAGCAGCAGGCGCGGTAGTAGGCGCGACGGTCGTTTGTTCACGCCCACAGGCCAGCGCCGCACCGGCAAGCGCTGCCCCGGCGCTGACCAGGAATTGGCGACGGGTGACACCACGAAGCCGCCGCTGTTTCGAATATCTTGTCATCACACACCTCTTCAAAGTCCCGTGACTATTGTGCTTGAACACGAAGGGGAATGTTGAGCGTGTTGTCCCCCTCGTCGCTCTCGTCCACCGTGCCCCCGGCGTCGACCGTCAGGTCGGTGTGATACCCGTGCGCTGCAGCCGCCGTGTTCCTGGTGCACCGTCCGCTGCTCTCCTCTCCAGGGCCAAGCCCCGGATTCTGCAAGCGGCAATCGTCCAAACCGAGGTTGGGGTGAAAGTGCCAGACGATGCTGAACGGCCCGCTAGCGACAGTGCCGTCATTGCGCACGGTGAAACAAGCATCAAAGTCCTGCCCCTGCACCACCGGGTCTGGCTCAAAGTGCGCCTCCACAATGACCAAGTTCGGGGACTGGCAGACCCCTGCCACATCCAGCGTGTTGCTGGGGTCAGAGTCACCAGCTCCGTTAAAAGCGCGCACACGGTACTGGTAGGTCTCGCCACAAGGGGGAAGCGGGACGGTGGCCTGCGTCACGTTAGCCCCCACCGGGTCCAGCCAGCCCACGCCCACATGACGGATGCGGAACCCATCCTCGTCGTCTGAGTTATCGTCCCAGGCCAGGGTGACCGTGCAATCGCCCCCGCCCCCCAGGCGCTGGTGGGACGGGGCGGCTGGCGCGCCGGCCGCCGGCGCGGTGGTGGCCTCCTCCGTCGGCTCTTCTGTCGGCTCCTCTGTCCCCCCCGTTGACCCAGCGTCCGCCACGACAATATCGCAAAAGATTGTGCCCAGGTTGGCCCCAGCGGGCGATTCGACCCGCCAGTAGCCCCGGTAGCCGCCCGTCCCGCCAGGGGCGGTCATCTCGACCGAGATGTCGATTTCTTCCCCGGCCGGCAGGTCGGGGATTGATTGCTCCAGCGTGCCCATCGGCTCACCGTGGTCAAAGATGAGCCGGTAGCCGGACCAATTGCAGGAGCCGCTGTTGCGCACCCGCCAGGTCTTGACAAAGGACTCGTTGGGGCCAAAGACGGTGCCATCGGGCACGGTCACGTCGGTCACGAACTGCATGCCGTCGGCGCAGCCGCCGGGGACGGGAGTGGAGGTGGGCACGGGCGGTTCCTCCTGCGGCGGGGCGGCGCTGCTCGTCGTCGGGGTGGCGACGACGACCTGCGGCGTGGTGGTCTCCCCACTCTGCTGACCGCAGGCGAGCGTAGCACCGATCAACGCCAGGCCAGCCAGCAACACAATCCAGATTGGCACTCGTTGGTCACTCATTTCTTTTTCTCCCTTCTGCCTACCCGACCTCAAGAGTCGCGCAGCACGAGCGGCAGGTAGACCAAAACATAAACCTCATCACCGCCGATGTCATACCCAGAGCCCATTGGGCGCACATCACCGTCCCAATCGGTATCGGGGACATAGGGGAAAACAGATGGACCTGCTCCGGCGTCAACGCACGGGGAATCAGCCCGCAGGTGGAAATCATAGCCGGCGGCATCCACAAAGCGCGGGTCGGCGCTGATGTTGCCTGTCCCCGCGTCCCCATCCTCGATGTCCGAATAAGAGGCCGTGCAGCCGGCGAGGTCATCGCCGTTGTTCCACAGGATCAGATTGACCAGCGTCGCGGTCGAGTTGGCGTCGCAAAATATGCCGGTGGATGTATTGCTGACGATGGTGCTGTTGACTATGGTCAGCGCCACCGACTCTTGCACTCCCCAGGCATAGACAGCGTGACCACCGTTGGGAAAAGTGTTAAAGGCGAGGATGACATTGACCGCTGTGAGCAAGGTCGGGCTAACGTTTGCTTCGACGTGGATGCCGTTGCCCCAGGACGGGGCGGAGGTAGAAGCGGCCGAGTTTCCCATCAGCACATCTCCTTCCATCGTCGCCACGTTGTCATACATATAGACACCGCCGCCATAGCCGTTGCCACCGCCGGCGGCGGTGTTGCTCAACACCCAATTGGCTTGCAGAGCGGCTGTGCTATGTTGAAAGTACAAGCCGCCGCCCAACCCTATCGAGTTTGGAGAGGCAAAATTCTCGCGCACGCCGTTCTCGATCAACCGCACATCGCTCTCATAGACATAGATGCCACCGCCATAGCCGTTTCCGTCCAGGCTGGCGATGTTGGAATAGACGGCGTTCCCGGTCAATGTCATAGGGTCGCAATAGGATAAATAGAGTCCGCCCCCTGCCCCCCCCGCAGTGACATTGGCGACGTTGCCGCGCAGCAGGACATTGTCCAGTACCCCATCGCTGTACTGCAAAGCGATGCCGCCTCCATTTCCTGAACCACTGGCGCTGTAATTGCTCAGCACGTTGGTGTATCTGATGTTGACGGTGCTATGCAAGGTGTACAATCCCCCCCCGTAAGAGCTAGAGTCGCTCTGAGCAGCCACGTTGTCAGTAACGACAGAGTGTAGAACAGTGAGATCGCTGTACCAGGCGCCGATCCCGCCGCCATATGCGGCATAGTAACTCTCGTTCGTCGCGTCACCGCCGGTGATGAAAAAGCCGTCCAGCGTCACAGGAGGCGGATCAGACGCGTTGCCGACGATGGTGACAGCGCGCCCGTTACCGCCGCCGTCTATGGTGGTGACATAGACCGCCGGGACGCGCACGGCACAGGCGGCGTTGGCGCAACCGCCGAGCAGGGTGATCTCCTTGTCGATGTCCAGATTCTCGGCATAGACGTTGGGGCCGACGACGCGGATGATGTCGCCAGCGCTAGCAGCGCCCACTGCCCCTTGAATGGTGGCAAAATCGCAGCCGTTGGCTGGCGCTTCTGGGCAGACGGCCCAAAAGGCCGCACCGGGGTCAGCATGGGCTGTGGAGGCAAGGCTCAGCACCAAGTATACAGCCAGCAACGCCGCTGTCGCCAGCAACACAGAGATTCCAAACAAACCTTTCAATCTCCTCCGCGCGGTCATATCTCCTCCTATACTACAAACGGGTATAGAACCAGTAATCCAATCCAAGTATGCCACAAGAGGAAACCAGTTGCTTGACCCGCAGCCAACAATTAGCCAACAATGAGGCAAAAGGCAAAACTATATTCGGATCAGCTTGTATCCCCGCCCGCGCACGGTGAGGAGCAACACCGGATGGCGGGGGTCGGGTTCCAGCTTCTCGCGCAGCCGTTTGACCAGGCTCTCGACCTGATAGTCATACACCGCGGCCCGGTACTCGGGCCAGACCGCAGCTGCGATCTCTTGCTTGGAATAGACGCGGCCAGCGTCGCTATGAAGCAGGTCGAAAAGGGCCTGCTCCTTGGGAGAAAGAGAGATCGGGTTACGATCAACCCATATCTCGCCGCTGTCCCGGTCCACGACGAGGAGGGGGAACTCGCCGAGGTGGAGGGTGGCCTCGGGGTCACGGAAGGTAAAGATGATACCGGCGACGCCGATCTCGTCGCCATCGTGCAACACCTGAGGAGTGGTGATGCGGCGACCGTTGAGAAAAGTGCCGTTGGCGCTGCCCAGGTCGTGGACGGTACCGGTTTCGCCATCCCAATGGATTTGGGCATGGCGGCGGGAGACCCGCCGCTCGGGGATACATACATCGCAGCGAGGGGAGCGGCCCAGCGTAGTGACCGGCCCCGCCAGGGGGAACCTCCGCCCGGCAGGGTCCACCAGGTATGGGGTTTCCTCCTCTGTCACGGGGCAGCCTCGTAAGCGATATACAACGTCGGGCGGTCATCAGGGTCGGGCTGCTCGCTCATATAGACCCAGTGGTGGGCCTGGTTATGGCTATCCTCCGCCATCATCACCACCAGCCCATAGTTGGGCTCCCCCCGCTCGATCCACGCGGTCATCGCCTCGCTGACATCAAGGGTCAGCCAACCGTCGTCGGGCACGGGAACGAGGTCGAGCGGAGTGGGGTCATAGTCCACCCCGGCAGCCAGGCCGGGGGTGGTCCAGGGCGCGTCGTAGGTCGCCGTCTCTGGCTCCCAGGGGGTCAGCACCCGATGGACAACAGCAGCGCCGGGAAAGGGCTGCTCCCCCCACAACTCCACCCGCAGCCGGAGCGTGGCCGAGATGACCGCCACGTTCTCGGGCAAGGACGAGAGGTCAAAGCGAAAGAGGAGCCGGTCGGGCGTGAGCGGCCCCTGTAGGTGCACCAGGTCGGCCTCATACCAGGTCTCTGTGGGCAGATCGGGGTTGAGCCAGGTGTCATCCACCACATCCGGTCCCTCCACAGTCAGCATAGCTGAGGCGGCCGTGGTGAGGGCGGC
>JAOZPF010000162.1 GCA_029932895.1 Anaerolineae bacterium
CCTGCGGCCCGGAGGTGTTGCCGACGATGACGATGCGCCCGCCCCGGGCCACGGCGCGGATGGACTGGCCCAGCGTCGCCCGCCCGACATTGTCCACCACCACGTCCACCCCCCGCCGTCCGGTCATCTTGTAGAGCGTCTTGCTCCACTTGGGGTCATCGCGGTAGTTGAGCACCACGTCCGCCCCCAACTCGTGTGCCTTGCCCATCTTTTCCTCGCTGGAGGTGAGGGCATAGACGGTCGCCCCAGCCAGCTTGGCGATCTGGATCGCCATCGAGTTGACCCCACCGCCGGCGCCGACGACGAGCACCGATTCACCGGCGCGGAGCCGGGCGCGGTGGATGAGCATGCGCCAGGCGGTGAGCGAGACCAAGAGCGGCGCTGCCGCCGCGGCATACTCCCATCCGGCGGGGATGGACATCAGGCCGCTCGCCGGAACGACCACGTATTCAGCTTGGGCGCCGCGCACCTGCTCGCCGCGGATCAGGTAGCCGGGGCTGAGCGACGCCTCGCCCCGCCGCGTGAACTCGTCCTCGCGGGTCGAGATGCCGGGGTCGGCGACGACCCGCTGCCCCACCTCCCAACCGACCACACCCTCACCCAGGGCGGCGATCTCACCTGCCACGTCCGCCCCGGTCCAGTGAGGCATCTCCAGCTTGAGGCCGGGCCAGCCGCGCCGCACCCAGACGTCGAGGTGGTTGAGGGCGCAGGCGCGCACCCGCAGCAGCACCTCGCCGCGGCCGGGTGCGGGGTCGGGCACGTCGTCGTAGCGCAGGACATCGAGGTCGCCGTGTTCATAGAAACAGAGTGCTTTCATCAGCTTACCTCAACCCCGTCTCCAGGCGGGCGATCACCATGCGCTGAATCTCGTTGGTGCCCTCGTATATCTCGGTGATCTTGGCGTCGCGGAAATACCGCTCGATGGGCAGTTCCTTGCTGTACCCCATCCCGCCGTGAATCTGGATCGCCTGCGTCGTCACCCACATCGCCGTCTCAGAGGCAAAGAGCTTGGCTATCGAGGATTCGAGCGTATAGCGGCGGCCGCTCTCTTTGGCCGCCTGCTTGGCCAAGGCGGCCTGGTAGATGAGCAAGCGACTGGCTTCAATGCGGCACTTCATATCGGCCAGTTTCTGCTGGATCATCTGGAACTGGCCAATGGCCCGACCAAAGGCGTGCCGCTCCTGCGCGTACTGCACCGACGCCTCGTAGGCCGCCTCGGCGAGGCCCAGGGCCTGGGAGGCGATACCAATGCGTCCGGCGTCCAGCACGGCCATGGCGATCTTGAAGCCCATTCCCTCGTCGCCCAGCATCGCCTCCACCGGACACTTGTAGTCGTCAAAGTGGATCTCGCAGGTGGCAGAGGCGCGGATGCCCAGCTTGGGCTCCGTCTTGCCGCGCTCAAAGCCCGGTTCTTCGGTGTCGATGAGAAAGGCACTGACGCCGCGATAGCGGGGCTTGGCGTCGGGGTCGGTCTGGGCAAAGAGCAGCATATACTTGGCCACCGGTCCGCTGGTGATCCAGGACTTGGTACCGTTGATGACATAGTGAGAGCCATCTTCGGAGAGAACAGCCGTCACGCGGATATTGCTGGCATCGGAGCCGGACTGCGGTTCGGTAAGGGCATAAGCGCCGATGGCCTCGCCGCTGGCGACAGGACGCAGGTACTTTTGCTTCTGCTCCTCAGTGCCATAGTGGAGAATGCCGTAGCAATAGAGCGAGTTGCAGACCGACATAACGACCGCGTGCGCCCCGTCCACCTTGGCGATCTCTTCCAGGGCGAGCACATAGGCCAGGGTATCCATCTCCACACCGCCGTACTTTTCCGGTATCTCGATGCCCATAAAGCCCTGCGCTCCCATCTTCATGATGGTTTCATAGGGAAACTCGCCGCTCTCGTCGTACTGGGCGGCGATGGGCGCGATCTCCTTCTGGGCAAAATCACGCGCCATGTCGCGGATCATGCGGTGTTCGTCGCTGAGTTGCAGGTTCATCTGTGTTCCTCCTTAAAGATGTGACAGTTTATTCGCACATATCCCAAAGTGGATTTGGGATAAATTTGGGATAACGTGTTATCGACGCTGCCAGAGCGTTTCTCAAGACAGTATATCCTCTTTCTCCCACCGACCAGGGCCGAGATGTCGCACCAGCCCCATATCGCGGAGCACCTGGAGTTGTTGCCTGATCTTGGCATTGACATTCTTGTTGTCCGGATAGCGGGCGCGGAATTCCTGCTCAAAGGCATATACATCTTGGTTGCCAAACTCCCCATCCGGTAACCGATCGTAGACCATCTTTAGCCATCCAATGAGGTCTCTGGTGGTTGGAACCGGGTGACGGAGCGACCCAGCTTTTTGCTTTAGCTTGGTCACCAGATCGGCCATTACACCCGACCGGCGTTGCTTCTTTTGCTCTCGATGCAGCCGCTTGTAAATGTCGAGAAACTCGGCGTCCGGTTCGACCCTGGCAGGGTGAAATTTGAGGCGGTTGTACGCTTCCCACAAGTCGGACGCCACAGCAGTGTCAAGGTGCACCTTGAGCAGTACATTGACCTCGGCGTTATGCGCCAGGCCCCCCTTGGTCAGATTGGACGAGCCGACCAACGCCGTCATCTCGTCAAGATGCTCCACGATATAGAGCTTGGGGTGATAGATACCGGATGGCGTCAGGTCAGAGTAGCAATACAGGGCCGCATTCTCCTGCTGTTGGGCCAAATCGTACAACTCGTCCAGCGCTTGCGGCGCAGTGACCAAATCCATCCCGATCAAGAACTCGACATACCCGCCCGTATCCAGTACCTGCCGCACTGCCATCCTGATAACATCCAGCCCGCCGACAGAGATACAGGCTACGGCAATCCTGACCCCTTTTGCCTGTCCCATCTCGTCCACCAGCACAGAGCCGAGTTTGGACGAAAAATTATCAATGACTCGTACAGATGTCACCTCTCTCTTGCCTCCTACTTCCTGCCTCCTTTTCCCCCTACTTTAGAATGTAATACGTCCCCTTCTTATCCCCAATCTTGAGCAGGATACCCTTGTCCACCAGGTCGGAGAGGTCGAGGCGCAGGGTCTCGGTGCTGACATCGGGGCAGATGGCGTGGTACTCCCGGCTGGTGATGCGCCCGTGGCGCTGTAGATACTCCAGCGCCTTGGCCTGCCGCTCGTTCATCACCCGCTGCCAGCGGGCGACAGGCGGGCGCTCCTGCTTGTTGTAAAAGGTCACACCAAAGAGGTACGGCTCGGCGCGGAACTGGGGCGGCGGGTGACCGGTCGAGGTCATCTCGTCGATCATCAGGTCCACCCCCAGCCCCAACTCCTCGATATAGCCCCACTGGAAGAGGGCCTGGACGATGCGCGGGTTGCGGGAAAAATGCTCGGTGACGATGTTATCCAGGGTGATGTAGCCGGGCAGCCCTCCCGGACTGATGATCTCCATGCGGTCGGCGAACATCCGCACCTCGATGCGCCGTCCGCGCAGGCGATAGTCGCGGTGAGCCACGGCATTGACCAACGCCTCGCGCACCGCCGCCGGCGGATACTCGGTCTGCTCCTCCCGCTCCAGCCCCTTGACCACCGCCCCGGTCCGCATCTCTTCCATAATCACTTGCCAACTCTGCCTGATGACGGTGGGGAGCGGGCCGCCGATCTCTTCCCGCCGCCCATAGCCAGCCCTGCCGTCCTCACCCCGTGGCTCGGTGCCGGGGAACTTGACAAAGACCAACCCGCTGTGGGGGAGCAGGGCCTGCGGCTCGCGGCCAAAGAGAAGCAATCCGGCCACAGTGGGTCGCCCCCGTTCGTCCAGCGCGCCGGCCTGCACCAGCAGATCGGTGATGGACCGGGTCCACTCCCGCCGCTGTTTCTCCTGCCAGCGCGCGACGAACTCGGCGATGACCTCCTCGTCCAGGTCGTCGCGCCGGGCGCCGGGCACCGCTTGAGCCTCGTACTCCCCGGTGGATTTGGTGGCAGCCAATTGCTGTATCTCTTCCCCCGAGAGAGGCCGGTTCTCACTGCGCGTGCGGATCAGGACGCGACCATCGGTCAGGCTGTGCAGTTCGGTGCTGCGCGGGATGCGAATAAAGATGGCAAAACCACCCGCGATCTCTTCCTGATGCCACTCGGTCTGCACAATGGGACGGCACTGCCGGGCCGCGTCCAGAATGACCCCCTCCGCCTCCTCCGGGTAGATGTCGCCCGTGGCCCGACCGCTGCTATCGACCCCCAGAATGATGACGCCGCCATCGGCGTTGGCAAAAGCCACCATCGTCTCCGCCAGCCGGTCCACGTTCGGCTCTGGCATCGCCGCCACCGTCTGCCCCGGCCCCCGTCGCAGAATGTCCTCCCACATTGATTCTCACCTCATTCCCGTTCGCTCTCCTGGCGCGGCCTATTATACCCCAAAGTCGATAGATCGGTAGATTGGGAGCAGGCCATCGTTTGCGCTTTTGCCGGTTTCTGTTATCATCCCCCCTGATCGTAAAATGAAAATCGGCTTGCTTTCTGACACACACGACGACCTGAAAAACGTGCAGGCAGCGGTCGCGCTGTTTGCCCGCGAGGGTATCACCACGCTCCTGCACTGCGGCGATGTCTGCGGGCCGGCGGTGGTGGAGCTGTTGGCAGACCTGGACGTCACCTTTGCCCAGGGGAATATGGACCGCGTGCCCGCGTTGGGGATGGCGGTGGAAACGCTCCACGGACGGAGTCGGTTGGCTCTCTTCCACCACCTGCTGCTGGACGGTTTCCCCATCGCCCTGCTGCACGGGCACGAGGAGGGCCGCTTGCAGGACCTGATTCGCTCCGGCCGCTATGCCTATATCTTTCACGGTCACACCCACCGCCGGACCGACCGCCGCTTTGGCCGCACGCGAGTGATCAATCCTGGCGCGTTGGGCGGCACCCGCCACGAGAGCCGCTCTCTCTGCGTCCTCGACCTGGAGACGGGACACGCCCGTTTCCTCGAGATTGTGGAGGCAAAAACCGAGTGACGAACGAGAACCATTTCCGCTTTTCCACCACCCTGGAGGTGCGCTGGCGCGACGTGGACGCGCTGGGGCACGTCAACAATGCCGTCTACCTCACCTACCTGGAACAGGCCCGCGTTCACTACCTGCGGGAACTGGGGCTGGTCACCGGCGGCCCCGACGACATCGGCATGATCCTGGCCGAGGTGACCTGCACCTACCACTCGCCCCTGGAGATGGCAGAGCAGGTGACGACGTGGATCAGAGTGGCCGAACTGCGCAACTCTAGCTTTATCTTTGAGTACCGGATGGAGGGAGAGGACGGAAGGCTGGCAGCAACCGCTCGCAGCGTGCAGGTCTGCTACGACTATGAGACCGGCCACTCCGTCCCCATACCAGCTCGCTGGCGGGAAACTGTGACCGCCTACGAGCCGGCGCTTGGAGGGGGAGAGTAAAGATGTTTCCGCCTTCAGAGGCAAGATAGAATGTCCCCCGAGTTCCTCGGCCTCAGCCGCGTCGAGTTCATAACCGTCGGTGCCGCCGGGCCGCCGGACCGGCAAGAGTTCTACCTGCAAGCACAGCAGGGAGACTTGCTGGTCAGCCTGTCCATCGAGGAAGAGCACGTCGCCGCGCTCTCGATGGGCCTTTACGAGTTACTGGACCAGTTGGGCGGCGTCGAGGAGGAGCGGGAGCCGCTCGACATGGGACTGCGCGAGCCGCTGGAGCCTCTCTTCCGGGTGGGCAGCGTGGGCCTGGGATATAACGAGGCCGAGGACGCCATCGTCATCATCGCGCGGGCGCTGGTGGACGAGGGGCAGGCGGTGCCAGAGGTGCACCTGTGGTGCTCTCGCGCCCAGGGATACGCCCTCGCAGAGCACGCCATCCGGGAGGTGATGGAGAACCGTCCCCGCTGCCCCCTCTGCGACGAGCCACTCGAACCGGGCACGCGCCACGACTGCATCCGCGGCGACGGTCAGCGCTGGCTGTTCCGGGCCGACGAACCTTATCCTGGTTAGCAAATATGCCGGTGGTCTCCCCCTTGGATGTCAGTGCAACAAACTCGTCCCGCCAGGCTAACTTGGCAAACCCCCCTCCGGGGGCTGACCCCAGCCCGCAGGGCTGGGTCTTTGCGCCCGCCTGTCCACGCCTGGGCAGAGCAGGGCCACCAACATGTTACAGAGAGACCGCCAATATGTCAGCCCCGCATAAACAGCAGGGCCGGGGAACCCAACCAGGCACTGTGATTCACCCACCACAGATTGGTGTTCCGCACGCCCTGCCGGTCAGGTCCAGTGAGTAACCTGGTTGGGGACCCATCTGGAGGTAAAAACATGAAACATCTGGCTATCTTTTCCGCATTGGCGCTGCTGACCCTGACAGCCTGTATGCCCACTCCCACCAGCAGCCCCACACCGCTCCCGACCAGTTCGCCCACGCCGCCACCGAGCCGCATCGTCTACGGCCTTACCCTCTCCCCCTCAGGGATCGACCCCCACGTCAACGCCTCGTCGGAACTGGGCATCCCTCTCACCTCCGTCTATGACACCCTGGTCTACCAGGACCCAGAGAGCGGCGATTTCGTCCCCGGTCTGGCGGAACGGTGGACTGTCTCCGATGATGGACGGACTTTTACGTTCACCCTGCGCCAGGACGTCACTTTTCACGATGGGACCCCCTTCAACGCCGCGGCGGTGCGCTTTAACCTGGAGCGGATCACCAGCCCCGACCTGGCCTCGCAGAAGGCCCGCTTTATGCTCGGTCCTTTCGAGGGAGTGGATGTGGTGGACGAGTACACGGTCCGCATCCACCTGAGC
>JAOZPF010000163.1:0-3561 GCA_029932895.1 Anaerolineae bacterium
ACCAGGCGGGTCTCGTCCTGGATGTCACGGATGGGGACGACAGTTGGCAAGGGCACAGCTATCCCCCTCTCCCCCTGAACCTCTCCAACCTCTCGAACCCGTGCCGCTCCATATAGCTCTCTAGCTCCCGGCACACCTCTCCAAAGACTTTCATTCCCTGGTAGGCGATGGCAGAGCCGATGCCGACGGCGGTAGCGCCCACCAGTACCATCTCGGCCGCGTCCCGCCCGCTGGTCACGCCGCCCATTCCCACCACCGGCACGTCCACGGCGCGGTAGATATCGCGCACGCAGCGGACGGCGATGGGCCGCAGCGGCGGACCGCTCACCCCCCCGGTTCCGTGGGCCAGTATCGGCCGTCCGGTCTCGATGTCCAAGATCAACCCCGGCCCCAGGCTGTTGACGGCAGTGATGCCATCGGCGCCGGCCTCGACCACCGCCTCTGCCACCCTCACGATGTCGGTGACGTTGGGGGAGAGCTTGACCAGGACCGGGCGGTCGGTGTTGCCCTTGACCCGGCGCGTCACCTGACCTGCCACGTAGGGGTCGGCGGCAAACATCTGCAAGTAGTCGTCGTCCAGATTGGGGCAGGAAATATTGACCTCGATCAGGTCGGGGCCGGCCGCGGAGACGTAACGGGCGGTGGGGCCAAAGTCATAGATGGTATCGGCAAAGATGCTGGCGATGAGCCTCACGCCCAGCGGAGCAAGCCGCTCCTTCGCTGCCCTGATCTCTTCTACCATCACTTCCACGCCGGGGTTGGAGAGCCCCACAGCGTTGATCAGCCCCGGCCCCCAATCCAGCACCACCGGGTTGGGATAGCCGTCGCGGGGAGCCAGGCTGATCGACTTGGTTGTCACCGCACCAGCACCGGCCTCTGCCACCCGCACCATCACTTCGTGGGTCAGCCCCAGGATCCCCGAGGCCAGGATGGTCGGGTTGGGCAGGTGGACCCCGCAGAGAGTGACAGAAAGGTCTATGCTCATGGTTTCAGGTTACAGGTTTCGGGTTTCAGGTTTCAGGTTGCAGGTTGCAGGTATTTGATCGTTTCCGTGTACTGCTGCGGGCTGATGTGGCCCGCTGCGTGCAGCGCGTTCAGCAGGTCGGTGAGTTGCAGGGCAGCGTGGAGCCGGTAGCCGTTCTGAGCCAGGTCTTGGCGCCCGCCCTGTTCGCGGTCGATCAGCACCAGCACATCCCTTACCACCAGCCCCGCCGCCTCCAACGGCGCGATGGCCTCCAGCTTGCTCTCGCCGCGGGTGATCAGATCGTCCACCAATAGCACGGTCTCGCCCGGCTCGAACGCGCCCTCGATGGTGCGGCGGGTGCCATGCCCCTTGACCTGGCGCCGGGGATAGATGAGGGGGCGGTCCATTTCCAGGGCCAGCGCCACGCCGATGGGCAGGCCGGCGGTGGGGATAGCTGCGATCCGGTCGAAGGATAGCTGCCGGGCGATCTCGGCCATCGTTCGGGCGACCTCCCGTAGGAGCGGGGGGTAG
Source organism: Anaerolineae bacterium (assembly GCA_029932895.1). GTDB lineage: Bacteria > Chloroflexota > Anaerolineae > B4-G1 > DUEL01 > JAOZPF01. The sequence continues at coordinate 1,496 of JAOZPF010000163.1, forward strand.
CTCGCCAGTAATCGCAGGTCGATATAGATGGGAGAGATGAGGCCAGACTTGAGGGTGAAGGTGCCGAATTTGATACAGCCACTGGAAAGGAGGCGATCGGGTAGTTGTGTCATGCGACCTCCCGTAACCGATTGATGCGCTCGCGGAGGGCGCGGGCGGCGGCGCGTGCAGCCCGATCAAAGTCGGGGCCGGAGGAGGCGTAGAGGATGGCGCGGGAGGAGTTGATGAAGGGGCCAACACCGTCGGCGGTGGGGCCATGGGTCACGGCTGCTTCCAGGCTCCCCCCCTGTGCGCCGACGCCGGGGATGAGAAAGGGGAGAGTGGGAGCGATCTCTCTCAGCACGGCCAGTTCATCGGGGTAGGTGGCTCCCACCACGAGCCCGCACCGGCCCGGCAGTTCTCGGTCCCATGCCATCGTGGCGCGGGCGATGTGTTCGTAGAGCGGCTTGGAGCCAACGACCTGGTCCTGCACCTCGCCCGCCGACGGGTTGGAGGTTCGGGCCAGCACAAAGAGTGTGCGCTCCGGTCGCTCCAGGAAGGGGCGCAGGCTATCCACTCCCAGGTAGGGGTTGGCGGTGACGGCGGTTACTCCCAGCCGGTCGAAGGCGAAGCGGGCGTAGGCGGCGGCGGTGTGGCCGACGTCGCCGAATTTGCCGTCCAGGATGACGGGGATGTGTTGGGGAATTCCAGCCAGAACCTCCTGCAGCGCAGCCACTCCCCTCGCGCCGTAGGCCAGCCAGAAGCCGAGGTTGGGCTTGTAGGCTCCGACCAGGTCGGAGGTGGCATTGATGATAGCGCGGCAGAAAGTGACCAGCGGCTCCTGTCCCTGTCGCACGGCCTCCGGCAGCCGCTCCATCACCGGGTCGAGGCCGACGCACAGCCATTCCGCATGTGGTTTCATCACACCTCCCGGCCGAGCAGTGCGGTCAACAGCGCCATCCGCACCCACACGCCATTGGCGGCCTGGCGGAAGTAGGCGGCATTGGGAAGGCTGTCGACCGCCGGATCGATTTCGTCCACCCGCGGCAGCGGGTGCATCACCGTCAGCTTTTCCCGCCCGGCGAGGAGCTCCCGGTCGACGCGGTAGGGACCTCGGAACCGCTCGTACTCGGCGGGGTCGGTGAACCGCTCCCGTTGGATGCGGGTCACATAGAGCACGTCCGCCTGCTGGACTGCTGCTCGCAGGTCGTCGGTCTCGCTGATCTGGAGGCCCGCTGCTTGCAGCGTGGCGACCAGGGGGGCGGGCATAGCCAGCGCTGACGGGGAGACGAGGAGCAGGGTTACCTGCCAGTGGGCCAGCGCCTGCGCCAGCGAGTGGACCGTGCGCCCGTGCTTCAGGTCACCCACCAGGGCCACGCAGAGCCCGTCCAGGCGACCTTGTTCCTGCCGCATCGTATATAGATCGAGCAGGGCCTGTGTTGGGTGTTCGCCGGTGCCATCACCGGCATTGATCAGCGGCACGTCCACCGCGTTCGCCGCCTCGCGGGCCGATCCTACCGCCGGGTGGCGCTGGACTATGATGTCGGCATAGCCGGCGACAGTTCGTGCCGCATCGGCGATGCTTTCCCCTTTGGCGGCGGAGGAGGTGGCACGGGCGTTGGCGACGCTGATGACATCCCCGCCCAGGCGGTGCATAGCTGTCTCAAAGCTGAGGCGGGTGCGAGTGCTGGGCTCGTAAAAGAGCGTGGCTAACAGGAATCCTTTGAGGAGGAGCAGTCGATGAGCCTGCGCCATCTGTGCCTGAAACCGCTGGGCCTCATCCAGCAGAAAGACGATCTCTTCCTTGTCGAGGTCCCCGATGGCGATCAGGTCCCTCCCGGCCAATGGGTTTGTCATACCGTTCTCCTTTCAAAAAAAGAGACCTCTGGACGAATGTCCAAAGGTCTTGGGAGACCATCTCTGCGGGGCCGTCCGCTGGCCTCTTGGCAGGAACTGTCCGCTTGCGCGCGCGTGTAGCTGACATCGGGCGGCAGTATACCTTGAACCGGGCGAGGTGTCAAGTTGAAGCATCTCGCTGAGAGGGCTGCCGCACACAAAACCGGAACACGTCCATTTGTACCCTATCG
>JAOZPF010000163.1:3571-6764 GCA_029932895.1 Anaerolineae bacterium
TATCGCCAGCCATGATACAATCTTCTTATGAAACGAATCGTCTTTATGGGCAGCCCCGATTTCGCCATCCCTTCCCTGGAGGCGCTGGCCCGTGCTTTTCAGGTTGTCGGCGTGGTCACTCAACCCGACCGGCCTGCTGGGCGCGGCTCCCGACTGCGCCCGCCTCCGGTCAAGATCGCTGCGGAAGCATTGGGTCTGCCGGTCCAGCAGCCGCAGAGCTTGCGTTCCTCCGAGGCCCAGGCCCGGCTGGCGGCGTGGAGGCCTGATCTATTGGTCGTCGCTGCGTTCGGCCAGATACTGCCCCCCGCCGTGCTCGACCTGCCGCCGTTCGGGGTGCTCAATCTTCATGCCTCGCTTCTACCGCGTTGGCGCGGGCCGTCGCCAATCGCGGCGGCGATCATGGCTGGCGATACGATCACTGGCATCACCTTGATCCGGCTGGACGAGGGAGTTGACACCGGGCCTATTCTGGCCCAGCGCGAGGAGCCGATCCGGCCCGACGACACTACCGGCTCGCTCGAGGCACGGCTGGCACAGATAGCGGCCGATCTCGCCGTGGAAGCTATCCCGCCCTACCTGGCGGGCGAGTTGTTCCCCCGCCCCCAACCGGAGGTGGGTGTTACCTATTGCCGCCTGGTGCGCAAGGCGGAGGGGCGGTTGGACTGGACGCAGTCGGCGGTTGAGCTAGGCCGGCGTGTGCGGGCGATGACGCCGCGGCCGGGCGCGTTCACGACCTGGCAGGGGGAGCGGCTCAAGGTGCTTCGCGCAGCGGAGCTCCCGGACTGGCGAGGGGACAAGCGGCCGGGGACTGTGTTCCCGCTGGGGGATGGGGCGGCTGTGGCGACCGGCGCGGGGGCGCTGCGATTGTTGGAGGTCCAGCGGGCCGGCAAGAGGCCAATGAGCATGGAATCTTTCTTGCGCGGTCAGCGCCGGTTCCTCGGTGCTGTGTTGGGTACGTAAGAGGTAACTGCATCTGGTCGCGCCTATAGACCACGCTCGCGGCGCGGCTGAATATCAGTCATTATAGGAGGCAGACTGTGGCAGAGCTGGTTTATCTCCCTGTCGATGTGGTCGAGCGCTTTATGGCGGATGTCTTCTGTGGGCTGGGGGTCCCTGAAGAGGAGGCGCGTATTTGCGCCACGGTGCTTATCACCTCCGACCTGCGGGGAATCGAGTCGCATGGGGTGGGCCGCCTCAAGTACTACTATGACCGTATCCGGGCGGGGGTGCAGTTCACCCAGACGCGGATCGAAGTTGTCAGAGAGAGCGAGACGACAGCGCTGGTAGACGGTCACCACGGGATGGGGCACGTGATCGCTACCTACTCGATGCGCCTGGCAATGCGCAAGGCCAGGCAATATGGGCTGGGGGCGGTGACGGTGCGGAACGGGACTCACTTTGGCATCGCTGGCTACTACCCGTTGATGGCTGCGGCGGAGGGGATGGTGGGGTTCACTGTGACCAACGCCCGCCCGGCTATCGCGCCGACGTTCAGCACCGAGCCGATGCTGGGCACCAATCCCATCGCCTTTGCCGCTCCCTCCGATATGCCCTTTCCCTTCTGCCTCGACGGTGCCACATCCATCACCCAACGTGGCAAGATAGAGGTGGCGGCCCGCGCCGGCAAGCCGGTGCCGGAGGGGTGGGTGATCGACGCGGAAGGGAACCCACTGACCGACCCTGAGCGGATTTTGGAGGACCTGGGCGCGGCGACGGCGGCCCTCCTGCCGCTGGGCGGCGCGGGCGAGGAGTTGGCTGGCTACAAGGGTTACGGGCTGGCGGTGATGGTCGAGATCCTCTCCGCGGCTCTCTCCGGCGGGGTTTTTATGAAGGACCTGCTGGGTTTTGCCGACGATGGTTCCCGCCGCCCCTATATGCTGGGCCATTTTTTCCTCGCCATCGATATCGAGCATTTTGTCCCCCTGGACGTCTTTCGGCGCATCACGGGCCAGATAATGCGTGAGCTTCAAAACGGACGACGCGCGCCCGGCCAGGAGCGTATCTATGTGGCTGGCGAGAAAGAATACGAGCGGGAAAAGGTGGTGCGCGAGCGAGGCGTGCCGGTCAATCAGAACCTGCGGCGGGAGTTGCAGGTGATGCGGGACGAGCTATCCATCCCTGGCTATGAGGCATATTTCTAGAGTGGTATGTAAGGAGGGAACAATGTCCGCTGACAAGTTGCTCTATCTTTCTTACGCCGATGTCGCGGCGGTCGGGCTGACGATGGACGATGTCATCGCCGCGTTGGAGGCAATGTTCCACGAGAAAGGGGAAGGGCGGGTGGAGATGCCGCCCAAACCGGGCATTCACACGATGCCGGATGCCTTTATTCACGCTATGCCTGCCTACATCCCGGCCCTCAAGTCCGCCGGGATAAAGTGGGTGGGGGGATACCCGGAGAATCACAAACGCGGCCTGCCATACATCACCGGGCTTCTCATCCTCAACGACCCCGAGACTGGGGTCCCGCTGGCGGTGATGGACTGCGTGTGGATCACGGCGATGCGCACCGGCGCGGCGACGGCGGTTGCCGCCAGATACCTGGCTCGCCCCGGCTCGGAGGTTGTTGGCATCCTCGGCTGCGGTGTCCAGGGCCGGAGCAACCTGGAGGCGTTGAACGTCCTCTTCCCGCTCAGGCGGGTTCTTGCCTATGACGTGGACCCTGAAGCTCAGCGCCGATACGCGGTCGAGATGTCCGAACGGCTAGGGTTGGAGGTGGTGCCGGTACAAGAACCGAAGCAGGCGGTGAGCGGGTGTGACATCGTGGTCACGGCTGGGCCTATCCTTCGGGTGCCACACGCCACCATCCAACCGGGTTGGCTGGACGAGGGGGCTTTTGCCTCGTTGGTCGATTTCGATTCCTACTGGCACCCGGATGCGATGCGCGAGGTCGACAAATTCTGCACCGACGACGTGGACCAGTTGGAGCACTACCGCGAGGTCGGTTATTTCCAGGACATTCCGCCCATCCATGCCGATCTGGGCGAGCTGGTCACAGGGCGCAAGCCGGGGCGGGAATCGCCAACCGAGCGGACCATGACCTGCAATCTTGGCTTGGCCCTGGACGATATGGCGACGGCCCCGCTGATCTACCGCTTGGCGCTGGAGAAAGGTGTTGGAACCTGGTTGCCGCTCTGATGGGTGTTCGAAGCAGAACACCGGGGCATGGAAGGAACAGGAGGGCAAGCGGAAG
>JAOZPF010000164.1 GCA_029932895.1 Anaerolineae bacterium
GCCATCGAAACCGCCGTGCGCCAACACGCCTTTGGCGAACCGGACGCGGCGGACGCTGAGGAGGAGCCGTAAGAGTTCCTCTGCACTTTCTGCGTCGCGGCTGTATGATCGGATCGAGGTTCGGCCACGACGAGTCACGGAGTTCTTTTCCGTTGGGCCAGGCCCGACGGTCTCGACGAAACCGGAACCGGCCCTAGCCGGTAGTTTCTCCTTTGCGCGTCATCAGGACGCGCGGGGCGAGAGGGTATCCCGGCGACGGGCCTGGGGACGTGATGGATACGCCGTGGCGATGCGTTTGGCCACGGCGTGTGCTATTTATTATGGCAGGGACAGTCACGGCGCTCAAACTTCAAAAGCGAAATCGGCAGCGGGTCAACGTCTATCTGGACGACCGCTTCGCTTTCGGCCTGGCAGCCATTGAGGCGGCCCGTTTGCGGGTCGGGCAGGTTCTCTCCGACGAGGAGATCGCCCGACTGAAGGAGCGGGACTCGGTGGAGCGGGCCGCCGAGCGCGCGTTGGACCTGCTTTCCTACCGGCCGCGTAGCCGGGCGGAGGTGCGCCGTCGTCTCTTGCGCAAGGGATATGAGCAGGGGACAATCGACGAGGCGTTGGCCCGTCTGGGCCGTGCTGGGCTTTTGGACGACCGGGCATTCGCCCGTTATTGGATTGACAATCGTTTCCAGTTCAATCCCCGTGGGGTGGCCCTCCTGCGCCAGGAATTATGGCAGAAGGGAGTGGGGGAAACGGTGATCGAAGAGACCCTGGCGGAGTATGATGAGGAGGAGGCGGCGGTTCGCGCGGTCGAGATGGTGGCCCGTCGGTTGCACGAACTGGACCCCGTCGCCTTTCGCCGCAAGCTGATCGACCGGCTCCGCCGCCGTGGTTTTCCCTACGCTGTCATCGAGCCTTTGTTGGCGCGAGTGATGGACGAGCACACCACCGGGGAGGCTTTCGAGGAGGATGAGCGATGATGGATAATGAGATCATAATTCTTGGGATGGCTGCTACACTGGCTGTGGGATTGGCCTTGGGGTACCTCGTCTCCCGTTATTTGGGAGGAGTGCAGATACGCAATGTTCAGGCCGAGACCAAACGGCTTTTGGAGGAGGCAGAGTCGCAGGCGCGGGCTGCTGTATTGGCGGCCAAGGACGAGGCTGTGCGGATACGCAACGATGCCCAGGCGGAGATCGACCGCTGGCGGGCCAACTTGCGCCGCGAAGAGGAGGGCATCCAAAAGCGGCGCGAAAAGCTGGACCAACGGCAGGAGGCGCTGGACAGGCGGAACCAGCAGTTGAACAAGCGCCAGAGCGCCATCGACCGGCGGGCAAACGAGGTGACCAAGCTCTACGAGGAGCGGGTGAAGGCGCTGGAGAGCGTGGCTCGGATGTCCCGCGAGGAGGCCAAGCAGGAACTGCTGGATATTGCACAGGAGGACGCGCGGCAGGATATGGCGCGGATCATCCGCGAGATCGAGCAGGAGGCCAAAGAGGAGGGGGAGCGCCGGGCGCGCAAGATCATCACCGTCGCGATCCAGCGTATGGCTAGCGAGCAGGTGGCGGAGCGAACAGTCGCCTCGGTCGATCTGCCCTCCGACGAGATGAAAGGTCGGATCATTGGCCGCGGCGGGCGCAACATCCGCGCTTTTGAGCAGGCGGCGGGGGTGGATGTCGTGGTGGACGACACGCCGGAGGCGGTGACGATCTCTTGCTTCGACTCGGTGCGCCGGGAGATAGCGCGGCGGGCGATGGAGCGGCTGACGATGGACGGCCGCATCCACCCCAGCCGCATCGAAAAGGTCGTGGCGGACGCGCGCAAAGAGGTGGAGAAACTCATCCAGGAGGAGGGAGAGCGGGCAGCCTACGAGATCGGCGTGCCCAATCTGCACCCCGACCTGATCAGATTGTTGGGTCGGCTCTACTTCCGCACCAGCTACGGTCAGAACCAGCACGCTCACGCTATCGAGACGGCCAAACTGGCGGGCTTGATGGCGGCCGAACTGGGGGCGAACGTCGAGGTGGCCCGGCTGGGGGGGCTGTTGCACGATATCGGCAAGGCGGTGGATTTCGAGATAGAGGGCACCCACGCCCTCATCGGCGCCGACATCCTGCGGCGGCACGGTGTGCCGGAGGAGGTGGTCCACTGCGTGGAGGCACACCACGGCGAGGTCGAACCACAGACGGCCGAGGCGGTCCTGGTTGCGGCGGCGGACGCCATCTCTGGTGCGCGGCCCGGCGCGCGGCGGGAGAGCCTGGAGCACTATATCAAGCGCATCAGAACGCTGGAGGAACTGGCAGCTTCTTTCCCCGGCGTGGTCGAATCGTACGCCATCCAGGCTGGACGCGAGGTGCGCATCATCGTCAAGCCGGAGGAGGTTGACGACCTGGCGTCGATCCAGCTATCGCGTGATATCGCCGCCAAGATCGAGGAGGGGATGGAGTACCCCGGTCAGATCAAGGTGACGGTGATCCGAGAGACGCGGGCAGTCGATTACGCCAAGTAGGATCAGGGAGCAATGAGCAATGGCCAATGAGCAATGAACAATGAGCAATGAACAATGACCAATGACCAATGAACAAAGGGTAATGGGTAATGGGTAATGATCAATGAGCAATGCGCGATGTGGCAATGGGCAGGGTAACAAACAACAACATTGCTCCATTGCTCATTGCCCCATTGTTCGTTGCCTGATTGCTCATTGCTCCATTGCTCATTGCCCCATTGTTCGTTGCCTGATTGTTCATTGCCCCATTGCTCATTGCCCCATTGTCCCATTGTCCATTGAAACCAGACGTTGGATGCGAATGCGCTGGGCACGAAGCCAGCGGCGAGGGCCGAGGATCGCCCGCCCAAACTCGGGGGGGCGGTCCGGCAGCCGCCGCAGCCGTCCCTCCTCCACCAGCCGGTCCCAGAAGGAACGAAAGCGGCTCTCCAATTCCTCGTCGCTGAACTCTTTGCCCCGTTCTGCCGTCTCGCGAGCCAGTTGCTCAATGTAGGCCGAGGTCTCCTCGATCAGCGTCTCCACCGGCTCAAAGACGATCCCCCAGGCATAGACCGGGTCGAGGGGCATCGAGCCGAACTCCATGGGCGATGGGGGGCGAAGCTTTTCCTCGTTCATAGCCACCTCACTGTTCCAGGTCCCAACTGCTGACGGCGAACACGGCCTCCAGCAACTCTTGCCGTTCCTCAGCCGTCGTCGGGCGGGGGCGTGCGTATTCCTCCAACATTGCCGTCCGCAACTCGACGCTCAGCAGCCGTCCGTCGTAAAAGACCAGGCGGTCGATAAACTCTTGCCGCGTCCCTAGCGATTGCATCTGGTCGAAGAAGAGATTCCCCAGGCCGTAGTGGATAAAGGTCCCGTTGTGAAAGTCAAACCCCTGTGGCTGGTGAGCCTGACTCCCCTGCACAACCACCGCGCCGGCTTCGGCAAAAGCGTGCGAATCGGCCACCTGGCGCGCGGTGGGAAAGTACTCGTAGGTCTCGTAGGCCTGCATTGTGACGATGGGCAGCCATCCTTCTGCCCGCAGCGCGGTCACCTGGGCCAGCATCAGCTCCAGGTCCTCCGGCTCCCGGCAGGAGGCAGCACCAGGGGTGGTCTCCGTCGCCAGAGCGCGGCTGTCTGGCGGGTCGAAGGAATTGCAGCCCAGGAAAGCCAGCCGGTTTGGTCCCAGTGTGATCGTCAGGGGACGGGTGGCCTCGGCCAGATTGGCCCCGCCACCGAACCATCGCCAGCCCCGTTCGCGGAACATCTCCAGCGTGTGCAGGTCCGGCGCGGTGCCATAGTCGTTGTTGTGATTGCCCGTCAGCTCCACGATGTCCGTGCCCACCGCCTCCAGCAGCCCGATGTACCGGTCGTGGGAGCAAAAGGTCATCGTCCCCAGTTGTGGCGGGACGGGGCAGTCGGGTGTGAACGAGACCTCGTTGCTGATGTGGGTCAGGTCGGCCTCCTGCAGCCAGGCGCCGATATCTTGGGCGGGGTAGGTGACCCCCATCCTTTCCATCGTCTGTGCCGTCCCACGGGTGAGAGCGGTCACTCCGGTCATCGCCACCACTGCCATCCGGCTCTCGTCCCGGTTGGACAAGTCGGTGGGGAGCAGAGGCAGCGCGTCGGGCCGGGCGGAGACCACCAGGTAGAGGGGGAAGGAGAGGGGGTAGCTGCCGGGGTCCAGCCCTTTTTCCAGGAGCGAGACCCCGTCCACGCGCAGCACCTTCCAGCGTGGTCCCAGTTGGTCAAAGGGTAGAATCGCCCACCCATCCAGGCGGATGGCCTGCGCCAGCAGCTCGTCTGGCAGCGCCGTCTGCACCACTGCCGAGGGGGGAAGGCCCCACAGGTCGCTCAGCGCGCTCTCTGTGTCGGGAGAGACGAGGAGCGGATGCCCAGCCAGTGGGCCGGAGGGAGAGCCGGCCCAAGCTGCCTGCAGGTCGGCGAGGGCTACTTCGTCATCAAGGGTGAAAAATGGCGCGGCGACAGCATAGGTCCAGGTGCCAACAGGTTGAGTGTTGGGTGTGGCCTCGCTGGTCAGCCGGATGTCGGCTGTGCTGTCCCCCTCGGCCCAGGCCAGGTGGACGGGGTCCTGGTCGGCCCGCGCCCGCAGAAGCGCGCAAGCCGTCTCTGGTACCCCGTCGTCGCAGCCCACTGTGACCGGCCATGCTGGAGTGGGGGTTGGGGTTGGGGTGGCTGTGGCCGTGGGGCGTGGCGTGCGGGTCGGCGTGGGGGTGACGTCGAAATGGTGTGGGGTGGCGCAGGCAGCCAGCACAGCCAACCCTATCCCCGCGGCGACCAGCGCCAGCAGCCAGAAGAGGCGACGGTTGAGCAAGCTATTCATAGGTTATGGGGACTCGCATGCCTATTGCCCGAAGGGAGAGGAGTTATGCACCCACACCCAGGTCCCGGGGCCGTTTACATACTTGACGTCCGCCGAGATCGGGGGACTGGTCCAATAAAAAAGCCACCTGGCATCGCGGGGCGGCAGGTTGACGCAACCGTGGCTGTAGGTAAAGCCAAAAGTGTCGTGCCAGTAGGAGGTGTGCAGAGCGGTGGCACCGTTAAAGTACATCGTCCACGGCACGTCTTCCAGGTAATACCAGGCCGGGTCGCCGTCCTGGGTGTCTGGGTTGCTCATCTTGCCATGCCACAGTTTGAGCCAGATGCGGAACAGACCGGACTCGGTCCAGGTGGGACCGGGCCGGCCGCTGGAGATGAGGGTGGCATAGACCATTCGCTCTCCCTCATAGGCGGCCAGTGTCTGCTCAAAGAGATCGACCTCGATCCACTTTTCCCCTGGGCCCACGCCCGGCGGCGGCGGATCGACCGTCACCTTGGCGACGTAACTCTGCTCGACCCATTGGTCCGGCCCGATCAGGTACCACAACTCGTTGCTCCCACGGACCTCTTGGGCATAGATAGAGACCAGTTCGTAGCGGTAGAAGGTGCGCCCAGCGGGGCTGGGTGGGCCCTGAGGAGTGGCGGAGGGGCGGACCGTGCGATTTATCCAGGCAAAGGGGAGCTGTGGCTGTTCGCTCAGGTAAACGCCCTGAAAGTGAGAGGGGCGGGCGAGAGCAAAGGCGTCGGCGCGGGCAAACTCATCCTTGTTGATCTGGTACCACCGCTCGCCCCCGTACTCGACCTCGCCTTCGATGCTGACCCACTGGTCGCCGGCATAGAGAATTCGCACCGGTGGCAGGCCCAGAGCGGCTTCCATCGGGTGGCGGTAGATAAGCAGAGGTAGGTCCTGGACGCGGGCGTAGGTGAAGGGGACCAGGTCGTCATCAGGGTCAGGCTCAATTTCCACCACCGGCAGCTCTGGCAGTGGGTTGGGCAGGCTGATGTGTGTCAGGCGATAGCCGGTGGTCGCGGGGCCGTAATTGGGGCAGTTCCCGTGCCAGCGCCACACCCGTCCCGGTGTGCAGACGACGCTGCTGAGGACGGGAGCGGTAGCGGCAGGGGAGGAGAGAGCGGGGGATGTTGGTGACTGGCAGCGGGGCCCTGCCTGGGCCAGCGGGCCTGGTACGCAAGGGGGGTCAGGTTCGGGGCGTGGGGGGGCGGCCCGGGTACTGGTGGAGAGTATTCCAACCAATGCGAGCGTCACTATCGCCACCAGGAGGGGACGCAGTGCTCCCCGTGTGGGGCGAATGATGGTGGAGGGTCGCCAGGCCGTTCTCCGCATACGTGGGGCATTGTACCACGTTCCGGCGCAAAGTCAACGATATTATGGTTAATGTGGCTGTTCCAAAATTGGGGAACCGCTTGAAGTGGGGAGCCAGCTCAAGGTTTCGCCCTACCATCGCCCTCAAATGGGGGGAAAAGCGCCTTTCAAGCCTGAACTCACAGCTGTAGTGGGGTGATTTGGAAGCATCACCAAATTTGGAACAGTCACACATTTCGGCGACGATGGTGTGCTTCAGCCCCACATGTTCTCTCCCACACGGCCACAAGGGCCTATGCTACGGGCGAATTGGGGGAACAGTCCGTAGGTCGCGTTTACGCAAGCCCTTTGGGTTATACCTGCAAATGCTCATTGAAAAGTTACCCCTCGAGTGGCATAGGGCCTCGTGCCCGTGGACTGACGGCCACAAGACGGCCACGAGGGCCTATGCTACGGGCACGACCCGGCTAAAGCCTATATTCCATAGTGACGTCGCGCTACAAGCGCGGCCTCCGGGCTACGGACTCGACGTCTCCCCATCTTCGCGTCTCCCCTGCCGGGCAACCCGCCCCAAAGTGAAATACACTCACCCGGGCGAAGGAC
>JAOZPF010000165.1 GCA_029932895.1 Anaerolineae bacterium
TGCGTGGCAGATCGTATCCGGGTCGGCGCAGTCGGCGCTGTAGGTGATGGCGAGTGCCGGGTCGGTGCCCAGCGCGATATGGGCATCCCCGTCATTCGTCTCGGAGAGAACATAGAGGTGCGCCGTCCAGACATCGACCGGCATCGGTGTCCCGTACCGTTCGAGGTACGTGTCCCACACAATGTCGAGATACTGCAATCGACCCGGCGTCACCGTCACCAGCCCAGCCACCGCGATCCGGGCCGTCGGGTCCCGCGTTTTGATAAAATGGTAGACGTCGTGATACGCCTCCGCGTACTGTTGGGGGCAGACATCGTTCTGGTGGACGCGGTCCGGTTCGTTGCCGACCAGCCAGAGGGAGCCAGGGTTCGCGTCGACGACCGCACCGAGGCCGACATCCGTCAGCGGGATAGACACCGTGTACCCATAGTCGGGGCCACACTCATTGCTGCCGCCCCGGTCCTGCGCAAGATGAAGGACAAAAGCATACTCTGCTGCCGGCGCCGGGGGAACCTGGTCCGCCCAGAAATCCATATACAGCCCGGCGTTCAGGCTCGCCACGATGTCGAACTGTTCGAACTGCACCCTCTGACCGGCGACGCCAAAGCGACAGTTGGGGAATCCTCCCACACCGAGAGCGTTTCGCTCCACAAGGGGGAGATATGCCCACGGCGTAAGCCCCGTGGGAGCGGCGCGCACCGGGGCCGGTGCGACCGGCTTGGCTCTCCCCAAAAGCACCAACACCAAGAGGGGTAGCAATCCCGCCAGCAGAGCATACACCAGCCTCCGAGGCACAATCCTGTGGCGGTCCATACTCATCGCCCCTCCACGTACGCCGTCCACCGCTCCCCCACCAGTGTCATCGCCGCCGTCTGAGGGTCAAAGAGATTCCCCGTCGGGTAAGTCGTGTCGGCCAGACTGTACCAACACCAGCGCTGCACCAAGCGGTAGCCATCCGCCGGGTATCCCGTCGCGGGATCGGCAGCCGTCAGAAAAAAGTCGAACGTGCCAGCCAGAAAGGATGCCACCCGCTGCGGTGGAAATCCATAATCCGCCGGCATTGGGATGCCATACTCCGAGACGATAAGGGGGTAATTCTGATAGCCCCGCGCGGCCATCCACTGCCGAAAGGCCACGATCTGCTGGCGGAAAAGCGCCAGGTTGCCGCTGTCGTCAACGGTGTACAACATCCCACTCTCGTCCGCCATCCCCGGTGGGATTCCGACCCCCCAGGAACCCCGCTCCTCACGCAGGATAAAATTGTGCACGTTCCAGACGTCCAGCGGTACATCCACCCCGAACTGTTCCCGGTAGGCAGCAAGGACCGCATCGAGATAGCGCAATCGCAGCGGCGTGGGTTGGGAGACGGCGCCGACAGCCACCTGCGCCGTGGGGTCGGCCTCCTTGAGAAGTACATAGGCCTCGTGGTAGAGGCGGGCGTAGGTCGCCGCGTCGGCATTCCCCTGCCACTCGATATCCGGCTCGTTCCCCACCAACCAAAGAGAACCGGGGTTAGCGTGAGCGATAGCCGCGATCGTCGCGCCATCCGGGTGCAAAAGCCCGCCACGGACCAAGATGACCTGGGCGAATTCGACATCCCCCGGACGGGGCGGGGCGCTGCGGGCCGTCCAATCCAGGTACCAACCCAGGCGGAGCGGCCCCACGTCGTAGCGGGAAATGGGACCGACTGCCACACCAACGCCCCAGCGCGGCCGGCCCCGCCACAGCGCGGTGGACAGGGAGGTGGGAGGCACAAGGGCGGTGGGGAGAGACAGGGGAGTATCCGGCACTGCCGAGGCAACAACTGGCGAGGGAGTGACCCCGGGGGATGTCACATCCGGCCCCACGGTCGGCGTGTGCGTGGGGGCAAGCGGCCCCTGTGTCCTGGTTGGGGTGCGCGTGGGGATGAGCGGTTCCGGCGTGCGGGTCGGCGGGACGGCAGAGCCTGACCCTCCTGCAGCGACGGCTGTCCCGACCGCCGGCCCCTCCGAACGGGAGCGGAGCAGGCCGCTCCAGGCCAACAGGATCAGGAGCAATCCCGTCCCCGTCAGGAGAAGACCCGCCCCAAGCAGTCTCTTTCTACCCACGCTTCCTCCTGGCAGCCAGCAACACCAGGGCCAGCCCGGTGAACAACAACACGACCCCGCTGCAGAACAGCGGAGACTCTGCCAGCCCGCCGCCCACAGCCGTGGAAGAGGGCTGCGACCAGGCCGTCGGGGAGAGGGAAACGACCGTCGGGACCGAAGAGGGAAAAGGTGACGCGACCGTCGGCACGCTCGTCTCCGTCGCTCCCGCGACGGTGGGAGACGAGAGCGGAGTTGTCACGGCGGCGGGGCTGGTCGTCGGAGCTAGGGCCGTGACCTCCGACGTTGTAGGCTCGGCGGTTGGCACGGATAAAAGCGGGGTGTCTGTTGGCAGTGGCCAACCCGTCGGGCTTGGTAGCGCGGGCACGCCCGTTGGGCCAGGCGCTACCGACGTGGCTGTCGAGCTGGGCGTCACGGGCACGCCCGTCGGGGTCCGCGTCGGCACCGTCTGACGGGTGGGGTCCTGCCCCGGCGCAGCCCACAGTTCCGGCCCCAGAGCTGCCACCAGCACCAGCGCCACGAAAAGTGCAATCCAAAAGAGAGCCTTCCTCATATTTTCCCCCCACAATGTGAGGCAAACCACCACACCAGCACGCTACTCGTCAAAGCGAAGCCAGAGCGTCCGGTCACGGTCGAGCGTTGTGCGGTAGACAACCCATTCTCCATCCACCGCCACTGGCGCGGGCATACTCTCCAACAACCGGCTCCCCTCTGGCAACCGGACCCGCAAGGTCAGCGGACGATGCGGGGTCCCGGGCTGCTTTGGCACGCGCAACGCATATCTCCCTTCCCTTTCGCCCCATTCTACCACGTTCGCCGGGAGCGTCCAGGTGAAAACCCGGGTCTGAGAGGAGGAAGGGGGAAGCAAAGCCAGCACCCCGAACGTCGTCCAGGGCCCCTCCGTTGCCAGCCCGACAGCGACCTCTCCCGCCTCGGCCTGACCGGAGAAAAGCGATTCCGCCGGGACTGGAAGTTGCGTGGCGCTGACGAGCTGGCTCCCCCGCGGCACATAGAGCTGCACATAGTCCCAATAACAGCGGTCCATCATCTGCTCATAGACCGGGTCGTACCGCACCTCTGGTCGGCAGGGGTACTGCATGGTGCTGGTGTGGGTATAGACGAGAGTGAGCGTAGCCAGCGGGGGCGAATCCCGCAGGTCAACCTGATAGAGAAGCGATTCCTGGACCAGCACACTGGCCTTGTTGTACCCAACGTTCGCGTCCACAACCATCAGGAAATCACCAGTGCCGGGCTGGAGCGCGCCCGCCCAGCCCTGCTCGATCAGCAGCGTCTCCACATCGGGCTGGGAGAGGTAGAGGAGCAGATGCTTCTCATCCAAGAGGCGCACGAGGGCTTGCAGCAGCAACGACCAATCCACTGCTCCTCCCTCCAAGCGGGCCACAATCGCCTGTGCCAATGCCCCCATGAAGGCTTTGCGCTGCACGAACCACTCGCCGGTCAGCGCGCCGTCCTCTGGGGCCCACGCCCGCCGCATATAGGCGACGACCGTCCCACCAGTTATAGGCTCCTCTGCCCCTTCCACTTCCAACGGGCCCAAGGATTCCACCAATGCCTGCACCGCCTGCTGGTCGACGGCGATCACGCCATCCACCGCCACGGGGTAACCAGGACGGTACAGTGAGACCGCCTGCCGGGCCACGGTGGGAAAGTCGGGCGACCAGGCAGCATCCCGAAAGAGCCAGAGTTCAATGCCCATATATCGCCGCAATGGCTCCGGCGGGTCAGGATAGGGCTGGGTAAAGTCATCCACCTCGCTGCTATCGCGAAAGGTGAGGGCGACCAGTCGCCCGCCCTCCACTCGCACCTCACCGACGCCGGTGATGTACCCACCGCCGGGCCGCACCTCGTCCTCGTTCACCGCCAGCACCAGGTAGACGCGCGGCCCGTCCATCCCCAGCAGGTCCGGAGCGGCGGTGGCCCCGGTCAGGGCGGCGCGCAGCAGCGGCAGACCCTGCTCCAGCAGCGCCGTCTTGCCCGCCAGCCAAGGGGAGAGACGAGCCCTATCGACCTGCGCCCAGGCCGCCTCCGCCCGCTCCGCCGCCGCCAGCGCACGCTCCAGGTCGGGATAGCGCTCGTCCAGCAGACTCGCCACTCGCTCCAGCGAGAGGGTGCCCGCGTCATCCCCCAGGGCAGTCACCGCTGGCTCCAGCGCGTCGCACGCCAGCGCACCGGCCTCGGTCAGTCCACCGGCTACCTCAAGCAGCGCAGGTGCTGCCCTCAGGTCCCCCCCCACCCCCGGCAGCCAGCCCAGGGCTGGCGCCAAACCGACCAGTCCTCCGGCCTCCCGCTCCAATCCCGCCACATCCTCCCGCAGGTCCAACACCAGAGCGCAGGCCGCCGCCGGGTCCAACTCTTGCGGCGCTGAAGCGAGCTCCTGGAGCCGATCCAGGTGCTCCCGCAGAGATAATGCCGTCCGCGCCAGGCGCCCTCCCCAGACAAGAAGCAGCACCAATCCCAAAACAGCCAGCAGCCAGCCAATGCGCTTTGACCAAGAGATCACTGTTCACCCTCCTATGGCGACCGAGGTCGCGCCTGGGGAGCCCGTGGCCGACCGTCCACCCGTGTGGACGCGCCAGCCAGTTGCACATCAGACAGTCCTATGGTACACTTGATTCAATGATCGAGCCAATCCGCGCCAAGATTGCATCGGGCCAATTCGAATTCTCGAAGCACGCAGTAGACCAGAGCATCATACGGCACATCAGCCTACAAGAACTCCGCGAAGCAATCCTCAGTGGCGTTATCATTGAAAAGTACCCGCATGACAAATACGGACCGACTTGCTTGATATTGGGTTTCACTCTGGCGGGCAGGCCCCTACACATCCAATGCAGTTATCCTTCCCGCCCTCTGATAAAGATCATCACTCTATATGAACCAGATCCAGCTTTGTGGATCAACCTGAAGGTCAGGAGAATTAAGGATGACCAAGAATCAATGGCAAGAGACGATGGTTGATCAAAAGGTCACATATACTCTCGAGTTGGGCGGCAAGATCATTGTCGTTGAAAATGTACCGGCACGCGTGTGCCTGGAAACAGGGGAACGATTTTTCTCCCCCGAGACAGTGGAGCGTCTGCAGGAACTGGCCTGGGAGCAGAAAAAGCCCGCTCGCGTGATCGAAGTGCCCGTTTTTGAATTTGCATAGGTGTCTATCCAGACCATCGCGACGGATCATGATCAGCCGTTTGTAGACCATTCACCCTCCTATGGCGACCGAGGTCGCGCCTGGGGAGCCCGTGGCCGACCGTCCACCCGTGTGGACGCCGAAAGACACTGCCCTCCAAGCCACGGTTCCAACCGGCGGTTGCCTGCCTGGTTCACGTCATCATCCACCAAGAGCACGGGCCGTCCCGTCATCTCCGCCGCCGCCTCTGGCGAGGGAGGGAGTTCTCCCTCCTCCCAACCGAGCGCGTCCAGGACCATTCCCCGATAGGCGGGCTGTGCCCACAGGTCGGCGTCCAGAACCACGACATCGGGCCGTTCCCCCAAGCCGTCGTGGAGGTACCACAAGGCAAAGGTGTGAGCATCCTGCGCCGTCACGAGAACGGCCTGGGGGGGAGATTCCGCCAGAGTCCGACGCGCCCACGTCACCGCGGCCCAGTCCGCGCTCACGTCCATCTCCCTCCAAAAGAGGAACACCTGCGCCAGAGGGAGCAGCAGGAGCAGCCAGCTCCCCCACCCCATCTGTTCCCGCAGCCACATTTCCACCCGCTGCAATCCCATCCCCAACCAGATGGCGGCCAACGGGAGAGCAGGGGTCAGGTAGAGCAACGAGTCGGCGGTATTATAACCAACGGCGTAGAGGCCGAACGCGCTCAAGGATAGGCCCGCGACGATGGCGAAGGGGCGCCGCTCCCGCCACAGGTGGACCCAGCCCATCACGGCCAAAAGAGCACCAATGGGGGTGAACTGGCGGGCCAGGGTGCCGAGCAGGGCCACAACCCGCTGTGGCCAGGCGGCGAAAGGGAGAGCAAAGAGATAGCCGCGATAGAGCCGCCCGCTGACCAAGTCCCACCAACCAGCGAGCGTGGTGACGTCACCCCAGGGCGAGGGGGAGCGGCTCCACAGGGGGAGCAGGAGGCCGTAGGCCAGCCCCCACCCCAGGAGCGCCGCCAGGCTGGCCCAGGCCAGACGACGCCCTTCCCCCCACACCGCCCATACCACCAGAGGGGCTAGGAACAGCAAGGTGGGGTGGACGCCCATCCCCAACCCCCAGGCCAAGCCAAGCAGGCCAGCGTGTCCACCTCGCACCACCAGCCACGCCACCAACGCGGCAAAGAGGGTCGCCAGGGCATAGACCTCTGTTATGAGGGCCTGGGACCAGAGGAGAGGAGTCAGACCGAGCGCCAGCCCGGCAGAGGCAGCGACCAATGGGCTTTGTGGGCGCAAAGCCAGGTCGCAGGCCGCGGCGCCAAGCCCTGCGGCCGCGGCCGCAGCCATAGCCGAGAGCAAGTTCAGTCGCCAGGCGGCGTCGCCCCAGGGCAGGTGGACGAACAGGCCAGCCAAGGGAAGGTAGGTGGGGAACCCCGGCGGGTGGGGGATGCTCCCCCGCAGGGCCGCCACGATCAGGTCGCCGCCGTCGGCCCCATGATGCGCCCAGGT